>DAIDAS010000203.1 GCA_027310505.1 bacterium | reverse complement strand
TCTGGATGCAGAGGGCCGTTACCACCGCTACACCGAGCGCAAGCTCGACGCACTGGGTAGCTGATCGTGCGTCTTTTTGCAGTTTTACTGGCAATGCTGTTGGCGGGGTGCACCTCGCTGACCGATCTCAAGACTGATGTTTCCGAACGTCTGTTCGGGCCTGAACCAAAAAATCCTCCCATGGATTTGGTTGATTTTCAGCAGAGCGCGATCGCAACGGTTGTCTGGCACGCATCTATCGGCAAGGCCGAAGCCTATGATTTCACCCCGGCACAGGATAAGTCAGCGATCTTTGCGGCCAGTGCGGATGGCCAAATTGTGCGGCTGGATGCGGTCAACGGCCAGCAGGTCTGGCGTATTTCGGCTGGCGAAAAGCTTTCCGGCGGCGTTGGTGCCGGTGAGAACCTGGTGCTGGTGGGTACCCCCAAAGGCATGGTGCTGGCGTTTGACCAGAACGGGAAAGCGTTGTGGAAATCCAGAATCAGCAGCGAAGTCTTGAGTGCGCCCAAGATCAGTGGTGGCGTGGTGGTGGTGCGTAGCGGTGATAGCCGCATTTTTGGCCTCGATGCCGCCGATGGAAAGCGTAAGTGGGTTTATGAACGCGCAACGCCTGCTTTGAGCCTTCGTAGCCCTGCAGGCGTGGCGCTGGATGGTGGGGCGGCTTATGTCGGCTTTGCCGGGGGCAAGCTTGTCGCTCTCAAGACAGATGACGGCAAGGTATTGTGGGAAACCGCCATTGCACAGCCCAAGGGTTCCACGGAAATCGAACGCATCGCAGACATTACCAGCCTGCCGGTCGTGGATGGCCGCATGATTTATGCCGTGGCTTTTCAAGGGAAAGTGGCCGGTGTCGACCGGGCAAGCGGTCGAGTCTTGTGGAATCGTGACATCTCCAGCTATACCGGCATGGGTGCTGAAAATGGACGTGTGTTCGTGACACAGAGCAGCGGCTCGATCTATGCTCTCGATTACAACGGTGGAAAAACCTACTGGCGACAGGGCGGCTTGCTCAACCGGCAGTCGAGCGCACCGCTGCCGATGAGGTCATATGTCGCGGTGGGTGACCTGGAAGGCTACGTGCATTTCATGTCGCGTGAAGACGGTGCATTCGCTGCACGCATCAAGACCGATAGCAGTGCCATCATGGCGCAACTGCAGGATATCGGAAACTCTACCCTGCTGGCGCAAACGCGCAGCGGTGGTTTATACGCGATTTCCGTCAAATAAATGTTACCTACTCTCGTTCTGGTTGGCCGCCCCAATGTCGGCAAATCTACGCTTTTCAATCGCCTGACCAAGACTCGTGATGCGTTGGTTGCCGACCTGCCGGGACTGACGCGCGACCGGCATTACGGCCGTGGGGTAGTGGGGG
Source organism: bacterium (assembly GCA_027310505.1). Taxonomy (GTDB): domain Bacteria; phylum Pseudomonadota; class Gammaproteobacteria; order Burkholderiales; family Methylophilaceae; genus CAIJXJ01. The sequence continues at coordinate 230 of DAIDAS010000203.1, read as the reverse complement.
ATTTTCCTTATCTGGTGGTCGATACCGGTGGTTTCGAGCCACTGGTGGATTCTGGCATTCTGGCCGAAATGGCCCGCCAGACGCTGCTCGCCGTCGACGAAGCCGATGTCATCGTGTTTATGGTGGATGGCAGGCAGGGGCTTACGCCGCAGGACAAGGTGATCGCGGATCGTCTACGTCGTAGCGGCAGACCTGTGTTCCTTGCCGTCAACAAGACCGAGGGCATGAAC
>DAIDAS010000200.1 GCA_027310505.1 bacterium | reverse complement strand
CTGCATGGTGATGGATGTGCGGGAAACTGTAGAGGCAGCACATTACCCTGCATTTGTGAAGAAAATATTACGCAGTGCGCGGGCGGCTAGTCGAGGCCGTAACGTCGGATAAACCAGGCTTTGACGAGTTGAGTGAATATCAGGTACCCGCCGACAATGGCCGCCAGTGCCAGACTGTATTCCGGTGGCATCGGGGAAAAACCGAAATGCTGGGCAAAAGACGACAACGGCAGCCACAAGCCGAGCAGGCAGATGCCAATGCTGGTGATTTGCAGCGGCAGGCTGGCGCGACTTTCGATAAACGGGATGCGGCCGGTGCGGATGATATGCACAATCAGGGTCTGGGACAGCAGCGATTCCAGAAACCAGCCGGTGTGGAACAGCGTGGCGTTGTGCCAGGCATCAAAGAAATAAATCAGGGTGAAATAGGTGGCGTAGTCGAACAGTGAACTGATCGGCCCGAATATCAGCATGAAGCGACGAATGTTGCCGATTTCCCATTGCCGTGGCCGCGACAGGTATTCCTCGTCGACCTGGTCGGTGGCAATGGTCGTCTGGGAGAAGTCATAGAACAGGTTGTTCAGCAGAATCTGCACCGGCGCCATCGGCAGGAATGGCAGAAATGCGCTGGCGCCCACCACGCTCAGCATGTTGCCGAAATTGGAGCTGGCGCTCATGCGCAGGTACTTGATGATGTTGCCGAACACGCGACGTCCTTCCATGACGCCTTGTTCGAGCACCATCAGGCTTTTTTCCAGCAGGATGATGTCGGCCGATTCCTTGGCGATGTCCACAGCGCTATCCACCGAGATGCCGATATCGGCCGCTTTGAGCGCCGCGCCGTCGTTGATGCCGTCGCCGAGGAACCCGACTACGTGGTTGTTGGCGTGCAGCGCGGCAATAATGCGCGATTTCTGTTCGGGGGCCAGCTTGACGAAAATGTTGCTGGTTTCTACCGCCTGGCGCAGCACTTCATCTGACATCGCTGCGATTTCCTGGCCACTGACGATGCCGGTGATCGGCAGGCCAACCTGGCTGCAGGTCATGCGGGTCACAGTTTCGTTGTCGCCGGTCAGGATCTTGACCGCAACACCGTGCTGGTTCAGGGCGGCCAGCGCTTGCGCGGCACTTTCCCGCGGCGGATCGAAGAATGCGGTATAGCCCAGCAGCGTGAGGCCTTGCTCGTCATTCACGGAATAGACATTGCGTCCCGACGGAAACTGGCGGCAGGCGACTGCGATCACCATGAAGCCGTCGGCATTGAGATCATCCTTGAGAGCTTTCAGCTGCTGCTGCCAAACTTCATCAAGAGGGAATTCAACGCCATTGACTTCAACCTTTGCGCAGACCGACAACATCTCTTCGACGGCGCCCTTGCATACCAGCAGGTGGTGCTGTCCATCCTGTTCGACCACCACGGACATGCGGCGACGGTGAAAATCGAAGGGTACCTCGTCCACCTTGCGAAAGCGCTTTTCCACTTCCAGCCCGGTATGCACCTCGGCGTGGTGGAGTATCGCCAGGTCCACCATGTTTTTCAGGCCGGTCTGGTGGTAGCTGTTGAGGTAGGCATGCTGCAACACCTTGAGGCAGTCGGCGCCGTCAGGCCCGACGTGCTGTTCCAGCACTACGCGTCCCTGGGTCAGGGTGCCCGTCTTGTCGGTGCACAGCACATCCATGGCGCCGAAATTCTGGATTGCGTTCAGGCGTTTGACGATGACTTTTTTGCGCGACAGGCTGATCGCACCTTTGCTCAGGTTGATGGTCACGATCATGGGCAGCATTTCCGGCGCCATGCCGACCGCAACTGCGACCGCGAACAGGAAGGCCTCAAGCCAGTCGCCCTTGGTCAGGCCGTTGATCAGGAAGACCAGCGGCACCATGATCAGCATGAAACGCAACAGGAGCATGGCAAAGCGCTCCGCACCTTTCTCAAAGCTGGTGCCGGCGCGTTGTGCCGAAATCTCGTGAGCGAGAGAGCCGAAGTGGGTGGCGGTGCCGGTTCTGGCTACGATTGCGATGGCCGTGCCGCTGACGACGTCGCTGCCCATGAAGCACAGGTTGCATAGCTCCATGACGCTGCCGCTGTCATTGTCCAGCGTGGCGTGTTTTTCCACCGGCAGCGATTCTCCGGTAAGCGCCGACTGGTTGACGAACAGATCCTTGCTTTGGATGATGCGCAGATCTGCCGGCACCATGTCGCCTGCCGAGAGATGCACGATATCGCCCGGTACCAGCGCCTCGATCGGAATGTCCCGGATTTCCGGCCCCTGCGGATGCAGGCGGATTTCGAACGCTTCCACGACTTCGGGCGGCACTCCCATGCGTTTGTCCTGACGCTGCACGGTGGCCGTGGCTCGCACCATGTGGCGCAGCTGTTCGGCGGCATTCCCGGAACGGTATTCCTGTACGAACGAGAGTAGCGTACTCATGACGACCATCAGGCTGACCATGATGGCGGAAGTGATGTCACCCATCACCAGCGAGATACCGGCAATCGCCAGCAGAAGCAGATTGACCGCGCTCAACAAGTGCTGAGTCAGCTGTTTTGCCCAGTGCGGGCGGTGCTCAAGGGCGACGGCATTGGGGCCCAACCGCTCAAGGCGCTCGTCGGCCTCGTGATCGAGCAGGCCTGAAGGGGAGCTGGCGAGCACCCTGTAGACGAAAGCCAGGTCGCTGCGCGCGATGCCGGCGAGATCCAGCATCCTGGGATCAGTCGTTAAGGATGTCGAATCCGCTTGGGCGAGGGGAGCTTGTCGCTTCCTCGCCCGCAAGGACAACCGGCGGAAATGTGGGGGGCTCATCGGCGAGTCGGGTTGTCAGCCGGACGATGGTGACGCGCCCATGGGAGCGGTGTTTAGCCGAACTTGCCGGTGATGTAGTCTTCGGTTTCGCGACGCGAGGGCTTGGTGAACATCATGTCGGTTACACCGAACTCGATCAGTTCGCCCAGGTACATGTAGGCCGTGTAGTCGGAAACCCGCGCTGCCTGCTGCATGTTGTGGGTCACGATGACGATGGTGTAATCCGACTTCAGCTCGTGGATCAGTTCTTCGATACGCGCGGTGGAGATCGGGTCGAGTGCGGAACACGGCTCGTCCAGCAGCAGGACTTCCGGTCTGACGGCAATGCCGCGTGCGATGCACAGGCGCTGTTGCTGGCCGCCGGAAAGGCTGGTGCCGCTCTGGTCGAGCTTATCCTTCACCTCGTTCCACAGCGTGGCTTTTTGCAACGCCCATTCTACGCGGTCGTTCAGTTCGGTCTTCTTGAGGTTCTCGTAAAGCTTGATGCCGAACGCAATGTTGTCGTAGATGGACATGGGGAACGGCGTCGGCTTCTGAAACACCATGCCGACCTTGGCGCGCAACAGGTTGAGGTCTTGCTTGGGGTCAAGCACATTCTCGCCGTCCAGAATGATTTCACCCGTGGCGACCTGCTTCGGGTACAGCTGGTACATGCGGTTGAAGGTGCGCAGCAGGGTTGATTTTCCGCAACCGGACGGGCCGATGAACGCTGTTACACGATTGTCCGGAATACCCAGGCTGATATTTTTCAGTGCGTGGAAATTTCCGTAATGGAAATTCAGATTTTTCACGCTAATCTTGTTGGCTTCGGACATATGTGATTCCTGTGGATATTCAGGGTGCATTAAATGTGGTGGCGTCAGATGAACTTGGGTCATTATTCGTTGCTGCCCTTGCGGAAAATGGAGCGTGCCAGGATATTCAGGCCAAGCACAAACAGTGTAATCAACAGGGCACCGCTCCAGGCCAGATGGTGCCAATCTTCGTATGGGCTCATGGCGAACTGGAAGATGATCACAGCCAGGCTGGACATCGGGCCATTGAGGTCATTGCTCCAGAATTGATTGTTCAGGGCAGTGAACAGCAGCGGCGCAGTTTCTCCGGAAACGCGCGCTACCGCCAGCAAGATACCGGTCAGCATGCCGGCACGCGCCGCGCGGTAGGAAACCATGACCACGATCTTCCATTGCGGCGCGCCGAGTGCGGCTGCAGCTTCTCGCAGGCTGTTGGGTACCAGCTGCAGCATGTTTTCCGTTGTGCGCACGACGACCGGCAGCACGATCAGCGCCAGTGCCAGTGCACCTGCCCAGCCGGAGAAATGCCCCATGCGGTGCACGACGAGTTCATATACGAACAGGCCGATGACGATGGAAGGGGCGGAAAGCAGGATGTCGTTGATGAACCGTGTGGTCGGGGCGAGCCACCCGCTGCGACCGAATTCGGCCAGGTAGGTGCCGGCCAGTATGCCTACCGGGGTACCGATCAGCACGGCCATGCTGACCATGTAGAGGCTGCCGGCGATGGCGTTGAGCAGGCCGCCCTTGCTGCCGGGCGGCGGTGTCATCTGGGTGATGGTGCTGAGCCCGATGTGGGAGAGGCCGTTGCTGAACAATGTCCACAGGATCCATGCCAGAAAGAACAGTGCAAAAGACACCGTAAGCATGGAAATCGACAGATTGAAGGCATTGAGGATCCGTCGGCGCAAATAACGTTTCTGGTCTAATGCGATCATGCCTCTTTTCCTTCTTTTGCGGCGAGTTGAATCAACAGCAGTTTAGCCAGCGCCAGCACGATGAAGGTGATGACGAACAGCAGCATGCCCAACGTAATGAGGGACGAGGAGTAGATGTCGCCTACCGCCTCGGTGAATTCGTTGGCCAGTGCCGAGGAAATGGTATTGCCCGGCATCAGCAGCGAAGTGGAAAGTTCGTGAGCATTGCCGATCACGAAGGTGACGGCCATGGTCTCGCTCAATGCCCGACCCAGGCCCAGCATGATGCCGCCGACCACCCCCACCTTGGTGTAAGGCAGGACGATATTCCAAACCACCTCCCAGGTGGTGGAGCCAAGTCCGTAGGCCGATTCTTTCAGCATGGAGGGCACGATTTCGAACACGTCGCGCATGACCGATGCGATGAACGGGATGACCATGATGGCCAGAATGAAGCCGGCGGTGAGCATGCCGATACCCATCGGCGGCCCCTGGAACAGCGACCCGATCATGGGCAGGTTGCCCAGGTGGTCGTTGATCCATGGTTCGAGATGGTCTGCGAACCATGGAGCGAATACGAATAACCCCCACATGCCGTAGATGATGCTGGGGATGCCGGCCAGAAGCTCGATGGCAACGCCCAGTGGGCGCTTGAGCCAGGGCGGGCAGAGTTCTGTGATGAACAGCGCGATACCGAAGCTGACCGGGATGCCGATCAGCATGGCGATGACAGAGGTGGCAATTGTGCCAATGATCGGTACTAGTGCACCGAATTCAACCGTGACCGGATTCCAGGCGTCACTGGTGAAAAAATGGAAACCGAAAGTTTGGAGCGCCGGAATACTGGCGACAGTCAGGGTGACCATGATGCCGAACAGCAGCATGAACACGATAAAGGCGAACAGCCTGGTGGTGTTGTGGAAAAGTATGTCCAGAACGGCCTGGGTATTTCTTAGCGTTGGTTCGCTCATTGTCGTACTCGGTCATGACGAGAGAGGGGATGCCCCTCCCTCGTTTGCTTCATTGATTAGGCTTGTTGCGGTGCCCCGTCTGCATTACTTCCAGACTGCGGCGCCGTCCTTGGCCTTGATGCTATTGCTCCAGTGGTTCTGGATCAGTTTGACCACGTTGTCCGGCAGTGCCACGTAGTCAAGCTTCTCAGCCATCTTGTCGCCTTCAGTGTAACCAAAGTTGAAGAAGTTGAGAACTTCCTTGGCGGCAGCCGGGTTGTCCTGCGACTTGTGCATCAGGATGAAAGTGGCAGCAGCGATCGGCCAGGATTCCTTGCCGGGTTCGTTGGTGATGATTTCGTAAAAGCCAGGAGCCTTTTCCCATTCGGCGTACTTGGCGGCAGCGCGGAAGCTGTCATAGCTCGGCTTCACGAATTCGCCTTCACGGTTCTGCATGGTAGCCACCGACATGCCGTTTTGCTTGGCATAGGCGTATTCCACGTAACCGATCGAACCCTTGATGCGCTGAACGTAAGAGGCCACGCCTTCGTTACCCTTGCCACCCACGCCAGCCGGCCAGGCAACGGAGGTATCTGCGCCAACCTTGGTCTTCCATTCTTCGCTGACCTTGGTCAGGTAGTTGGCGAAATTGAAGGTGGTGCCGGAACCATCGGAACGGTGTACGACGGTGATTGCTGCGGAAGGCAGTGCCACGCCCGGGTTCAGTGCCTTGATGGCAGCATCATCCCACTTGGTGATTTTCTTCAGGAAGATATTGGCCAGCACTTCGCCGTTCAGACGCAGCTTGCCGGAAGCAACGCCTTCGACGTTGTACACGGGCACCACGCCGCCAACAACGGTCGGGAACTGCATCAGGCCGTCCTTGGACAGTTCGGCTTCGGTCAGTGGCTTGTCGGATGCGCCGAAGTTCACGGTCTTGTTCTGGATCTGCTTGATGCCACCGCCGGAACCGATCGACTGATAGTTCAGCTTCACGCCGGTTTTTGCGTTATAGGCTTCGGCCCACTTGGCATAGATCGGGTAAGGGAAAGTCGCGCCGGCGCCGGTGATGTCAACGGCTTGGGCGGACATGGCAAACACAAGGCCTGCGGCCGCAACGGCGCCGGTCAATGCACGGGTGATGTTTCGCATCTGTTACTCCAGGAAGGTTTACGAAAAAGGTCTACGAAGCTGGGATGCTATTCCGTAATTATGACACTTTTATGAAAACCCCCGTAATTCCTAAGTGATGGTTGTCATTGCGGAAGAAACGACTACCATGATCGTGATGAAATTTTGATGGGTGACGGGTCATGAAGGAATTGTTGCTGCAGGGTGAAAGTCTGGCATACCTGCCGGCTTTTACCACCAGCCTTGCACTGGGGTTGCTGATCGGGCTTGAGCGTGAACGTAGCCCTGCGGCCAAGGCCGGGCTGCGTACATTTGCCCTGGTGGCGCTACTGGGGACGCTGCTGGCGCTGCTGGCGGAAAGCGCAGGCTCGCCCTGGATACTGGTTGTGGGGTTTGTCGGTGTGGCTGCCATCATCATTGGTGCGTATGTGGGCGAAGATAACGAAGATGACCCCGGTACCACCACGCAAGCGGCGTTGATGCTGTGTTTTGGCCTGGGCGCGGTGGTCTGGTACGGCTATAGTACGCTCGCTATCATGCTGGCCATCGTGACCACGGTGCTGCTGCACTTCAAGCCGGAACTGCAAAGCATGAGCAAGAATCTGACGCGGCGCGACCTGCAATCCATCCTGCAATTTGCCGTACTTTCTTTTGTTGTGCTGCCTGTCCTGCCCAATCGTGATTATGGCCCGTATGCGGCATTCAACCCTTACCAGACCTGGTTGATGGTGGTACTGATTTCGGGTGTCAGCCTGGCCGGGTACGTCGCCCTGCGACTGGTCGGGCAGCGTTACGGCGCACCCTTGCTGGGCTTTCTCGGCGGACTGGTGTCAAGTAC
>DAIDAS010000186.1 GCA_027310505.1 bacterium | reverse complement strand
GATTTGAAGATCCGACCCGGGGAATGCGTTGGTCTGGTGGGACCAAGCGGCGCCGGCAAAAGTACGGTGGCAAAACTTGCTTTAGGATTGTTAACTCCGACATGTGGCGAGGTGTATTTGGCTGGTTGCAATCTTGCCGCCTTGCGCGGCACTGCATTCCGCCATCATCGCCGCAATGCCCACTTGATTTTTCAGGATCCGTACGCGGCGCTACCATTGCACCTTCGCGTCCACGACATTGTGGCCGAACCTTTGCGTATTAACGGTACAGCCCGCAGCAGCCGGTTAGAAACAGTGGAACGTGCACTTGCTGACGCAGGCCTCGTGCCTGTCGCGTTATTCATTGACAGAAGCATAGACCAGCTGTCAGGCGGACAAAGACAACGGGTGGCATTGGCGCGCGCGCTGGTCATGCGGCCAGCATTGATCGTAGCCGACGAGCCAACCTCGATGATGGATGCGGCCCTGAAAGACGCCTGGCTGCGGCAATTGGATACATTGCGCCATGAATATAATCTTGCCGTGTTGTTGATCACGCACGACCTGGTTCAAGCCCATACGTATTGCGATCGGATCGTTTCCATCAAGCAGGGCCGGATGGAAGACAATCTTGCTCCTGCAGCAGACTTTTCTGTACCCAAGGCTTTTCCAAGCGTGATCCGTATTTAAAAATGACCAAGACACTTCTCCTGACATGCGGCGACGCACCGCCCGCACATCTTTTGGCTAACCCTGGTTTGCAGCAGCGACTGCATGTGCTTGATATCTATGAATTGGACCAGGCATCGATGCTGGATTACGCTGGCCTGCTTATTCCCATGCACGTCGACCAACGATTCTTGTCAACGATCCGGAATAAGCTGATCCGATTTTTGGCCGCTGACAAAACCATTGTTTTTTGCGGCCAGATCACCTATCCGTTCTTGCCGGAGATAGGCAATTTCGTGCCTTTGAATAGCCGATCGATGGATGATTATCGGATACGACGTGTCAGTGAACATCCTGTGTTTCCGGATGTGGCGCCTGAACATTTGACTTTCCGTAAAGGGATTGCCGGCTTTTATGGCCGCGGCCATATGCCGCCCCCACCAGGCGCGCAAATCATACAATGCCTGGGTGTGACGAATGAAGTGCCGATCGATTATGTCTACGAACTGCCATACGGTGGGCGGGTGCTCATCCATGCCGGAAACGACCTCTGGAATTACGCGACCGAGCCGGATAGTTCGGCACATCGGCTTCCAGTTCAACTGCTGGACTGGATAGAATCGTTTGCAGTCGCCGACAATGCTGAAAGGCTTGATTCATGCCCAACATAGCCATTGTTGATGGTGGCACGTCATACCATCATCGGGCATTGCATACCGAGCACTATCGCCGCTTTTTTTCTGAAATTATTTATGTACGCGACTTGTGCAGTACAAGGCTGGACGATTTTGATGCTGTCATCATCCCGGATCGGACGCATCCGGGCCTGCTGAGAGAGGCAGCTGCGCATATTGCACAATATCTGGCGCACGGCGGCACCATCGTCGCTCTCGGAGAAACGCATGCGCACACTTGGTTACCCAATGTCACATGGGACTACCAGCCCACCAATTTTTGGTGGTGGAAGAACCCTGGCGAAAACCTTGGCCTCTACATCGCAGCGCCGGAACACGCTTTATTCAACTATTTATCCTTGGCGCATGCAACCTGGCATTACCATGGCGTATTCACGGTTCCGTCGGGCGCTAAGACATTGCTCGGAATTGAAAATTCGGGTGCAGTGCTGTACGAAGATACAGTCACCACGCAGGGGCGGATGATTGTTTCTTCGCTGGATCCGTTTTATCACTACGGTTCCTATTTCATGCCGGTAACTGAAAAATTCCTTGATGGATTTTTAGAATGGCTACACGATAACTGTAAAAACGACGAAAGCAAAAAGTGAAAACAATGAGTGACAAAATTTTAGTGCAAGACAATCAGGATGTTTTCGAGATCAGTTTTTCGGATGTCGAAAAATACCATGGACTAAGTAATATTGCTGGCGCAGCGGTGGGCTTCAAAGCGCTGCAAGCGGCGTTTGAAGCCTTGCTGCAAGGCAGGCCTGCATCACGGGAAGAAATCACGATTAAGACCGGCCATCACGGCAGCGGCGTACGGGATGCGATTGAAATGGTAACTCGAGCGGTCACGCGAGGAGTCTATGCTGTCGACAGGACGTTACCGAAGGGGCGGTTGAACCCTTATAAAGAGATTTCATTCACCTTTATCGTCACCCTGCAGGGTCGTATGGCAGAAGCCGTGCTGCATGAAGGAATTTTGCCGGCGCGCTTCTTTGATCTCATGGAAATTGTCACAAGACCCAATACCGGCAAAGAAAAAGAAGAACTGAGCCAGTTAAAAAGAAGTTTGGCGAAACAAATTATCGTGATGCCTGCTGCAGAACTTTTTACGGTCACGGCAACCGCTGCCTGAGCGGAGTATCGGATGGACAATATTCCTTTGATAGCAGCTTGATAGCAAGAGAAGCCACTTAACAGAAGAGGGCTTTTGCATTGCGACGGAAAGGCAGTACCTTAGGTTTATAAAACGCAATGCGCGCCGCGGTTGAATGCCGCCATCGAACCCACGCCATC
>DAIDAS010000183.1 GCA_027310505.1 bacterium | reverse complement strand
CACCTGATCAGGTACGATATAGAGCTCCTTGCTAAATCGGCCCCGCTGCATGACATCGGAAAAGTGGGCATCCCCGACAATATCCTGCTAAAGCCGGGAAAGTTGACCGAGGCCGAATACACGACCATGCAGGCCCATACCTTGATTGGTGCCGAGGCTATCACCCGGATTGTGGTGGGCACGGGGCGTCCAGAAAAGCAGAGTTTTCTAAACTACGCCCGCCAGATGATCGAATCCCACCATGAGCGCTGGGATGGTCACGGCTATCCTCATGGCCTGCGGGGCGAAGAAATCCCCCTGGCTGGCCGGTTGATGGCCCTGGCAGATGTCTACGATGCCCTGATCAGCAAGCGCGTCTACAAAAAGGAACTCACGCACGCGGAGGTACGTGAGTTCATTGCGCAACAATCCGGCACGCATTTCGATCCGGACATTGTGGCCGCGTTCATGGCCAGGAACGAAGATTTTTTCAAGGTGGCCCAGGAGTTTTCTGACTCTGCGAGCTGAATACCCTACGGCCTGTCCAGGCAACCCATGATGAGATTCTGTCCAACAATCTTAAACCCTTGCGAGTCAGCTTCTTTGGCCGGGTCAAGGCCTTTGTTCTTCAGGTTGACATCTTTGCGGCGCAGGCTGGGTGCCCAACAGGAACGATTGGCTATTGCTTGCACGTGATTAGGCTGCTAGTGTTGATCGTGCATAGGTCGCTTCCAAAGATATCTCCAAAATACCGACGCGAATTATGCCGCATGAAAATTTCAAACTTCAGGTGGCCGGATCAATGACGGCAAAGTCGTTTTCACGGCGGAGTGGAGTTTGAGGACGATAATCAATAGGGGCGCGGCTTGAAAAAAAATAACATAGGATCCATTGTTGGTTTGGCAGTATTCATGGGGGCAACTGGCGTGGCGAATGCGGCCGGCTTCGCGCTGATCGAGCAGAATGCCAGCGGAATGGGGAACGCCTTTGCCGGTGCTGCCGCAACAGCTGAGGATGCCAGCACTATCTTTTTCAACCCTGCCGGTATGAGCTATCTGCCCGATAACCAGTTGGTGGTGGCGGGCCATGCCCTTCGAATCTCGGCCAAGTTCAGCAATCATGGATCAAGAACCATCAGCCCGCTAGGAACCTCTGTCGCCATGTTCGGCGGGAATGGCGGAGATGCTGGCGGCTGGGCATTCGTCCCCAACTTTTATTTCGCCAAGGCGGTTACCGACAAGATTCACTTGGGCATTGGCGTCAATGCGCCATTCAGCCTTAAAACCGAATATGACAATGGCTGGGTGGGCCGATACTCTGCGCTACGATCCGAGGTTGCCACCATCAACATCAACCCCAGCATTGCATTCAAAGCCAGCGATCGTCTTTCATTGGGCGCTGGCGTCAACTTTCAGCGCTCGGAAGCCACGCTGACAAATGCCCTGGATTTCGGCACTATCTGTTATGGCGTCGTTGGCCCTGTTTCCTGTGGCGGGGCAGGATTGACGCCCCAAAATGCCGACGGCAGCGTCAGTGTGAAAGGAGATGACTGGGGCTTGGGTTATAACTTTGGAGCCATTCTGCAACCTGTCCAGTCCACCCGCATCGGCGTTGCCTACCGTTCCAAAATCCACCATACCCTGGAAGGAAACATATCCTACGGGAATGTTCCTGCACTGATATCCCCGCTTTTTGCCAATGGCACTGCAGCGGCCAAACTCGACCTGCCGGCCACCCTGTCTGCCAGTATCACCCATCAGCTCAATGATCGGTGGGCGTTGCTGGCGGACGTGACTTGGACACAATGGGATAAATTCAGGCAATTGAGAATAGTGAGCGGTTCCGGGGCGCAAATTTCAAACCAACCGGAGAACTGGCAGAACACCATGCGCTATTCCATCGGCACCAGTTATCGTTACAACGAGAATCTGAAACTACGTGCCGGTATTGCTTATGACGAAAGTCCGGTTCCGGATGTTTACCGTACCTCGCGCATTCCGGATGGCGATCGCACCTGGCTGTCATTTGGCGCCGGCTACAAGATATCCCCCAATGGCAGGCTGGATGCCGGTTTTGCGCATCTTTTCGTAAAAGACACCGCGGTTAGCCAAGGCGCGGTCGGTACGGCAACCGGTCAACTGCTGGGCGGCTATGACAATAACATCAACATCCTGAGCATCCAGTACACGCATAATTTATGATGTGGATGAGCAAGTATTTTTTTCCAGAGCCTGTAAGCCCCGGAGTGAGGGCGGAACAGATACGCCTGCTCTACCATCAGGGCGTGCCCATACAGACCCTGGGCATTTTTACTGCCATCGTCAGTGTCACAATGTTCTGGAATGTGGCCGGCCATGCCATGCTCAGCCTCTGGCTGGGCATTCACATCGTTGTTTCCCTGATACGCCTGGCTGCGACCGTAAAGTTTACGCGTAGCCCGATAGTCGATCATCGTACCCTGGAAAGGTGGGGCGTGCCTATGTTGCCGGTACGTTCATATCCGGTCTGATCTGGGGCAGTCTGTGCCTGTTCTTTGAACCGTCCTGGCCAACCCCTTATCAGGTCATGCTGTTTGCGATCTATACGGGGATCACCGCCGGTGCATTCAATGCGAATTCGCCTTTGTTCGTTGCGTTCCCGGCCTTTTATATCCCGCCCGTGGCTTTTCTCACCTACACCATCCTGGGGCTGCCTGGGGATGGGTACTTCGAGCTCGCCTCGCTGTTCATGATCTACGGCGTTCTAATGTATGTCTCTGCGCTGAAGTTTCACAACCAACTTTCGCATTCCCTGGAAATGTGCTTTGAAAATGAACGTATGGCAACAGAATTGGTGCAATCCAATCGAAAACTGGTGATCCTGGCCGATACGGACGAACTGACTGGCATATGCAACCGGCGCTCCATGGATCGATGCCTGACGAGTGAATGGAACAGGCACTACCGGGCCCAGAAGCCATTGTCGCTACTCTTTATCGATATTGATTACTTCAAACAGTACAACGATACCTATGGCCATGATGGCGGCGACCGATGCCTGATTCTGATTGCCGAGATTTTTCGCAACCATTCCCAGCGATCCAGCGATATGGCAGTCCGCTTTGGCGGGGAGGAGTTTGCCGTGATCCTGCCTGAAACGGACGAGCATGATGCATTGAACATCGGTAAAACAATTCTTGCCGACATTGAAAGGCTGCAGATTCCCCATTCAAGCTCGTCGGTAGCCCGGTGTGTCACGGTAAGCGTTGGTGTGGCGACGATGATTCCCAATCAGCCCGATAGTGACGATCTCTTGCGGTTGTCTGCCGATAAGGCGCTCTATCAAGCAAAGAAAATGGGGAGAAACCGGGCAATCCAGGCTGGCTCGGATCATGAACCGGAACAGGCCGTATGCTGTGACTAAATAGAAAATCATCTGAGAGCAAACTGTTGCAAACAGCGGGTGATGTTCTGGACTTGGCTTTCAGGCTGGCCGGGAAGAAAGCATCTCCATAAAAAATCTCCAAAGAATGTTAAAATTCCCTGCAATTTTCCCTGTTTGCGGGAATTAACCTTGAGAAGCGTTAGCGGTGGACTTAATCCACCGTCACTGATCGGCGGCTGATAAATGACGATTTTGGTAACTGGCGGTGCCGGTTTCATCGGCTCAAATTTTGTTCTCGACTGGCTTGCATCAAGCAACGAATCAGTCATCAACCTCGACAAACTCACCTACGCCGGCAACCTGGAAAATCTGGCTTCGCTGGCGAATGATCCGCGTCATATTTTTGCCCATGGCGATATCTGTGACCGCGCTTTCGTCGATGCCCTGATCGCGCTGCACGAGCCGCGCGCCATCGTCCATTTTGCGGCTGAGAGCCATGTCGACCGTTCCATTCATGGCCCTGGCGAATTCGTCCGCACCAATGTCGAAGGCACTTTTACCCTGCTTGAAGCCGCGCGTGGATACTGGAGCGGTCTGGAGGGGGATGCCAGAACCGGTTTCAGATTTCTGCATGTCTCCACCGACGAAGTGTACGGTTCGCTTGGGCCGAACGATGCCCCCTTCAGTGAAGCCACGCCGTACGCGCCCAACAGCCCATACTCCGCCAGCAAGGCTGCCAGCGACCATCTGGTGCGCGCCTGGCATCACACCTACGGCCTGCCGGTGCTCACCACCAATTGCTCCAACAATTACGGCGCCTTCCAGTTTCCAGAGAAACTGATTCCCTTGATGATTGCCAATGCACTGGCCGACAAGGCGCTGCCTGTCTATGGCGATGGGCGGAATGTGCGCGACTGGCTGTATGTCAACGACCACTGCGCGGCAATCCGTGAAGTCCTGGCCCGCGGCCGTCTTGGTGAAACCTACAACATCGGGGGCTGGAACGAAAAAACCAACCTCGAGATCGTGCATACCGTGTGCGCATTGCTGGATGAACTGGCGCCTGGCCGGACTGGGCCTTATTCGCGCCTGATTACCTACGTCAAGGATCGCCCCGGCCATGACCGTCGTTATGCCATCGATGCCCGCAAAATTGAGCGCGAACTGGGCTGGCGGCCAGCCGAGACATTCGAAACCGGTATACGCAAGACGGTGGCATGGTATCTGGCAAACCAGAAATGGGTGGCGGATGTCGTTTCCGGTGAATACCAGCATTGGCTGGAACGCAATTACGGCGAAAGGAAGTCCTCGTGAAAGGTATTATCCTGGCCGGCGGTTCCGGCACCCGGCTGCATCCGGTGACGTTGGCGGTTTCCAAGCAACTGCTGCCGGTTTATGACAAGCCCATGGTGTATCACCCGCTGACCACGCTCATGCTGTCAGGCATCCGCGACATCCTGCTGATTTCCACGCCTGCCGATACCCCGCGTTTCGAGCAGTTGCTGGGTGACGGCAGCCAGTGGGGGATCTCCATCAGTTATGCTGTGCAGCCATCCCCGGACGGCTTGGCGCAGGCGTTCATCATCGGCGAGTCGTTTGTCGGTGGCGCCCCTTGTGCCCTCGTGTTGGGC
This sequence comes from bacterium, assembly GCA_027310505.1. Lineage (GTDB taxonomy): Bacteria > Pseudomonadota > Gammaproteobacteria > Burkholderiales > Methylophilaceae > CAIJXJ01. Next base: position 587 of record DAIDAS010000183.1, on the reverse strand, counting down.
GACAATATTTTTCATGGACATGATCTGGCACACGACCTGCAATCGGCTGCGCAACGCACGCAGGGGGCCACCGTGTTTGCCTATGCCGTGACCGATCCGGAGCGTTACGGTGTGGTGGAATTCGACGCGCAACGCCGCGCCGTCAGCCTCGAGGAAAAACCGGCCAAGCCGAAAAGCCGTTACGCCGTAACCGGCCTGTATTTTTACGACCACCGCGTGGTCGACATCGCGAAAGCGCTCGTACCTTCGCCGCGCGGCGAACTGGAAATCACCGATGTCAACAAGCGCTATCTGGCCATGGGCGAGCTCGATGTCAAGGTGATGGGGCGTGGCCATGCCTGGCTGGATACCGGCACCCACGATTCGCTGATCGAGGCTTCGCTGTTCGTGCAGACGCTGGAAAAACGCCAGGGGCTGAAAATTGCCTGCCCGGAAGAAGTCGCCTATCGCATGGGTTACATTGATGCTGCGAAACTGGAGTCGCTGGCCGCACCGCTGCTGAAGAGCGGTTATGGGCAATATCTCAAGCGCGTACTCAGCGAGCAGGTATTTTGATGCAGGGCATCGCAACGGCCATTCCCGATGTG
>DAIDAS010000148.1 GCA_027310505.1 bacterium | reverse complement strand
CGACGGAAGCTTCGGCACCGGCGTTGGTCACGATCTGGCGCAACGGCTCTTCGATCGCGCGCAACACGATGGAAATACCGGCATCCTGGTCGTGATTGTCACCCTTGGTTGCGGCAATCGCCTTGCGGGCACGCAGCAGAGCCACGCCACCACCGGCGACGATGCCTTCTTCAACGGCGGCACGGGTAGCGTGCAGCGCGTCTTCAACGCGAGCCTTCTTTTCCTTCATTTCGATTTCGGTGGTTGCACCGACCTTGATCACGGCAACGCCGCCGGCCAGCTTGGCCACGCGCTCTTGCAGCTTTTCGCGGTCATAGTCGCTGGTGGCTTCTTCGATTTGCTTCTTGATCTGATCGATACGGCTCTTGATGTTGGCTTCGACACCGGCACCGTCGATGATGATGGTGTTTTCCTTGCCCACTTCGATGCGCTTGGCCTGGCCCAGGTCTTCCAGCTTGACGTTTTCAAGCTTCAGGCCCAGCTCTTCAGCGATCACGGTACCGCCGGTAAGGATGGCGATGTCTTCCAGCATGGCCTTGCGACGGTCGCCGAAGCCCGGAGCCTTGACGGCGCAAGTCTTCAGGATGCCGCGGATGTTGTTCACCACGAGGGTCGCCAGTGCTTCGCCTTCGATGTCTTCGGCGATGATCAGCAGCGGACGGCCAGCCTTGGCAACTTGCTCCAGTGCCGGCAGCAGGTCACGGATGTTGGAGATCTTCTTGTCGAACAGCAGGACGAACGGGTTGTCCAGCAGAGCGATCTGACGGTCCTGGTTGTTGATAAAGTACGGGGACAGGTAGCCGCGGTCGAATTGCATGCCTTCCACGACATCCAGCTCGTTTTGCAAGCCGGAGCCATCTTCGACAGTAATCACGCCTTCTTTGCCGACCTTGTCCATGGCGTCAGCGATAATCTGGCCGATGGAGAAATCGGAATTGGCGGAAATGGAACCCACCTGTGCGATTTCCTTGCTGGTGGTGCAGGGCTTGGACAGGTTCTTCAGCTCGGCGACAGCAGCTTCGACAGCCTTGTCGATACCGCGCTTCAGGTCCATCGGGTTCATGCCGGCGGCAACGGACTTCATGCCTTCGCGGATGATGGCCTGAGCCAGCACGGTCGCGGTAGTGGTACCGTCACCTGCGATGTCGGAGGTCTTGCTTGCCACTTCCTTGACCATTTGTGCGCCCATGTTCTCGAACTTGTCCTTCAGTTCGATTTCCTTGGCAACAGAAACACCGTCCTTGGTGATGGTCGGGGCGCCGAAAGAGCGCTCCAGAACCACATTACGGCCCTTGGGACCCAGGGTCACCTTCACTGCGTTTGCCAGCACATTCACGCCAGCAACCATTTTGTGGCGAACTTCATCGCCGAAACGTACGTCTTTAGCAGCCATTGTTTATTTCTCCTGAATTCTTTTAAAAACCGATTAGGCTTCGACCACACCCATGATGTCTTCTTCGCGCATCACCAGCAGCTCTTCGCCAGAAACCTTGACCGTCTGGCCAGCGTACTTGCCGAACAGCACCTTGTCGCCAACCTTGACGTCCAGCGCAATTTGCTTGCCGTTGTCGTCACGCTTGCCGGGGCCGACGGCGATAATTTCGCCTTGATCGGGCTTCTCGGTGGCAGTGTCGGGGATCACGATGCCGGAAGCGGTCTTGCGTTCTTCTTCCAGGCGCTTGACGATGACGCGGTCATGCAAAGGACGAATTTTCATATGGTTCTCCTTGATGTGAATTCGAGTATTTCAATGATTTCGATCTTGATTGAGACAGGGCTGTTAGCACTCATGTCTGCCGAGTGCTAATGATAGGGGCCGTCAGGGTAAATTTCAAGGGATTGGTGCAGATATCGCCTGCTATCCATCAATAACAATCATGTCCGAACGGACTCAATTTACTCGCAGTCGTGCTTCAGGAACAATCTGCAGAGGGTTAAGCTATTCATGAAGATGACCGTATAATCTGCCAAATCGACCCAACAAAATGTACGCACCATGACCAGACCAGAGCACGCCGACATCCCTTATGACGACCCGCAGCGTCACGCCATGGCAAGTCGCTCCACCTGGGTCAGCGTGGCGGTCAATGTGCTGCTGACCATGGTGCAGATAGCGGCCGGGTTCTTTGCCCATTCCCAGAGTTTGATTGCGGATGGCATGCATTCGCTATCAGATCTCGTCTGTGATTTCCTGGTACTGATCGCGAGCTACCACAGCAAGAATCCCGCTGACGAGGGACATCCTTATGGACATGGCCGCGTGGAGACAGCGGCTTCATTTGTGTTAGGGGCCATACTTGCGGGAACCGGCGGTGCCATCATGGTAGCTGCCGCGATAAAGCTGCAGAACATTGACAATCTTCCTCGCGTGGCCCCACTGGCGCTATGGGTAGCAGGTATTGCTCTTGTCGCCAAAGAAGGATTATTCCGCTACATGTTGCATGTGGGGGAGCGGTTGCGTTCCCCCATGCTGATTGCCAATGCCTGGCATGCCCGTTCGGATGCCGCTTCGTCGCTGGTGGTGGCAATCGGCATAGGCTGCAACCTGCTGGGGTTCGTATTTGCCGACTCGGTCGCCGCAATCGTGGTCGGCTTCATGATCGTGCTCATGGGTGTCGTATTTGCCTGGGATGCCTTCCAGGAATTGATTGATGCCGGGCTTTCCATTGAAGAAGTGGACAGCATCCGCCAGACCCTGATCGATACCCCGGGGGTGGAAAGCCTGCACGAACTGCGCACCCGTCGCATGGCGCACCGCGCGCTGGTGGATGCGCATATCCTGGTCGATCCACGCATCAGCGTATCAGAAGGTCACAGCATCGCGGAACGGGCACGAGGACGCGTCCTGCATAGCCACCCGGCGGTGGCAGATGTGCTGGTGCATGTCGATCCAGAAGATGACATTGACCACGACAGCAATGCCCAGCGGATGCCGGGGCGCGAAAACTTGCTGATTCAACTAGCGCCGCTACTCGATGATCTGCCTGAGCCGAAGCGAGTGGTATTCCACTATATTGGCGGCAAGGTCGAGGCCGAAGTCTATTTGCCGCATTATTTTTTCGAGCACGGTACCGCGCTGGCGGAGGCCGAAGCCAAAGTAGCCAGCCAGCTGAAGGACAACCAGTACTTCAGTTCGGTATCGCTCAACTGCTTGGTGGTGGCAAGGTAATGGCGTCTGGCATACTCACGCCAGGGGTTGCCGGAGCCCCTGTTTTAATTTGGCCTGAGGCTCCGCCCTTGTAGTCAAAACTACTGGCGGATGCCAACATATGTACTTCGAGCAAGCGTTAATCAGGATAACCGATGGCAACAAAAGCAGATATCGAGCATCACTACGACGTGGATAATGATTTCTTCGCACTGTTCCTGGATAAAAAATACCGGGCCTACAGTTGCGGGGTATGGAAGAACGCCGCAGATCTTGAGCAGGCTCAGGAACATAAGCTGGATAGGTTGTGCCGCTACGCCAACGTGCAACCGGGCCACAACGTCATTGATGTTGGTTGCGGCTGGGGTGGGTTAATGAAGCGTGTCGTGGAAAAATATCCGGATACGCATGTTCATGGATTGACGTTAAGTACGCAGCAATTCGAATACGTGAAAAGCAATCCCGACCCGAGGCTCTCGGTCGGGTTGAGTGCATGGCAGGATTACTCTCTCCCGGAACGAAAGTTTGACGCGATTATCTCCATTGGGGCTTTCGAACATTTTGCTTCATTTGAAGATCACGCCGCATCCCGTCAACGCGATGTTTACAGATCATTCTTTGATTGGTGCCAAAACATCTCGACACCCGATGCATCGATCGGGCTCCAAACCATTGTCATCAACAGAGCGCCGAGCTCCGTATCCGAGTTGCGGGATTCAAGATACCTGCTGGACAAGGTGTTTCCGGGATCAGCTTTGCCGTCCATCAGCGACATTCAGGCTGCCATGGTCGACAAATACGAGATTTCGGCAGTTCGTCGAATTGGCTTGGATTACGCACGCACCCTGTCTGAATGGAACAGCCGGCTGGTGCTCCATCAAGACAACATCATCAAGCACTATGGGCAGCAACTGTTTGATCACTATCGAACCTATTTCGACGCAGCCCGACGTTGCTTTGAGACAGGCTATATCGACTTATATCAAGCGTCGTTGACCAGAGTGAAGCCGTTGAGAATATTATCCAGGTAGATATTTCTGATTTTTCCGCAGAACTGAACATGCGCCATTTGGTTGATATCATGTGGCGACAACAGTCCATTGCTTAAAGCACAGTGACAGAAGGAGGCGTCTCAAATGTCTGAAAACGGTTTCCACGTGCACGGCCCCCACGATCATGCCGTCGAACACGCGGCCGAGAATGAAGGTTCCGGCCTGGGGCAATATATCGCCATTTTTACTGCGATTCTCGCCACATTTGGCGCGATTGTCAGCTACCAGGGAGGCGCCACCCAAAACGAGGCCATGCTCTATAAAAACGAAGCCGTGCTGAAAAAGGCGCAGGCTTCCGACCAGTGGGGCTACTATCAAGCCAAGAGCTCAAAGCAGCACCTGATGGAACTGGCCATCGTCCTGGCCCCCAAGGACAAAGTCGAGTTTTATCGCAAACAGGCCGAAAAGTACGACAAGGAAAAGCAGGAGATCAAACAAAAAGCTGAAGAGTTGGATCAGGCCTCTCGCAAAGCCGATGACGAGAGCGAGCATGCCATGCATCCCCATCACAAGTTGGCGCAGGCGATGACCCTGATCCAGATCGCTATCTCACTGGCCTCCATTACCGTACTGACCCGCCGCCGCTGGTTGTTTGGGCTGGCCTTGGGCGCAGCAGGTGGC
>DAIDAS010000135.1 GCA_027310505.1 bacterium | reverse complement strand
GCGCATAGCGCTCCTGGAGGCGGCACGGATGGCTATTTCCTTTTTCTCTTCCTCCAATAACCGTTCCATCAGCTGACGATATTTACGTTCGCGATCAGCTGCAGTAGCGATCTCCTTTTGTTCCTCTTCTGCGTCGGCTTTGTCCTTTTTGTTTTTCGCGTCTCGCTGCGCCTGGTAGACGATTCCGCGCAATGCGGATAGTGCGGCCTGGTCGCCAATATTGGATTGCTCATGTAGCCATTCACGCCAACCCAGCGGAGGCTGTCGTGTGGCGCTCAGGGCTTTTGTTCTTGCTTGGAATTCGGCCTCCGCCTTGAGTTTCAGACGGGTGCTTTCATGGTCAATGGCAATATTGATCGTGATGCGTTCTGAATGATTAAGTGCGCGGTTAGCTTTAAGCTCAGTTCGTGCGATTCTTGTCTTTAAGTTAATCGCTTTGATATCCCGGCTTCGGTCCGCCTTAATTTCCTTTAAGCGCTTCCAGTGGTCGATCTCGCTACCCCGAACAAAGCGCAGGTATTGGGAAAACCGATGTCTTAGATCAGCACGGGCGGCTGCACGTTGTTCCTTGCGCTCTTCACGCTTGGAATTATCGCGGTTCAGGCTTCTTCTGCTGCCCGCCTGGCCAGTTCCGGACCATCGCAGATCCGGATCTTGCCCGGCTGCCCCGTCTCCCATGTATAGACGTAGAGTGTCCGGCAATAGCATTTCACCGTCTTGTCGGTCGCCATCCAGACCGCCAGGGGACAATTCATGCAGGCTACCTCTTCGGTGGGTCGGCGGGATTCGTCTATCTGGTTCAGCGTGTAGGACGAGCTGGCCAGGGTTGGGCGGGATTCCTCGGTCGAGGGATGTTCTGAGGACATCGTTTACTCCTTTTGTGAGTTGTTTTTGCGTCAAGTGCGATAAATCTGGAACAATAGTTTTGGTGGGCTCGCTTTGCTCGGGTTCATCCATCCCCGTGTTATCTGCCGGGAATGATGGAATATTTGGATCCGGCTCGATGGCGCCGTTCACGAACTTCCCCCAGCGGGCCTCAAGTTCATTGCGTTTTAAAAGACGTAAACCCTTGCTTGCCGGCAGATCCATAACCTCCCCAGTTTCACTGGCGGTAGCATGGAGACGCATTCCGCCCCCTCCGGTGTCGGTGAGCTGAATCCCGTATCTTGCAAGCCAGCCATGCAAGGCGTTCCAATCTTGGAGCTTAGGGAGCGCTCTTTTTAGAGACTTGGCCACATCGGTTTTGAGCCAGGTTTCCAGACTGTCTGGGTCATGCCATGGGGGGAGGGCGTTGTCTTGTTCTAATTCTCGATGTGCGTAGGGGAGGGCATTGCTAACAGACTGGGCGAGGTCATTATTGAGCACAATGCGCTTTGTGCCGTTCGTTTGGGTTTCGACAATATAGATTCCGTTGTCATGCGTCCATCCGTGTTTGATCTCGCTTTCCCGCGCGGCCATGTGGAGAGTCTTTCTAGCCCACTCGATGTTATGTGAGCGAAATGTTTCTGGATGGATGCGGTTTACGGCTACGTGGCAATGGATGTTGTCAGTATTGCCGTGAATGGCGACAACGTATTGATGCTCGGCCAGTCCAAGAGCCTTGATGGCGTGTTCTGCCGCGTCGAATATCGCTTCTGCATTTGGCTTTTCATGCTCGGGCCAACTCAGAATAAAGTGGAATGCGGGATCCTTGCAGCGAGTATTGCGCATTGATACTGCGTTCATCTCAACTGAGGCCGTAGCAAGATCTCTGATGCCGTGTGTGCGGATGGCGATACATTTATCTTCACCAGTAGCCTTGTCCTGGGAGGCTGCGGTGTAGTTCAGGATGTTTTCGAACTCAATGGTTAGTGGTTTCTGCTTTTCCTGCCCTTTGTCTTCTTCGATGTAATCGATGAGGTCGTTGAACGGTTTATTGGTGTTGCTCTTGTCCTGCCGCTGTGCCGGAATGTGGGGAATCATAGCGCGTATGAAATGCTGGCCGGTATTGCGGCAGGGTTACAGAACAGATTATCGAGACACGTTGTTAATCAATTGCTCGTGCTCTCGGTCAAGGTCTTTGACGATGCCTTTTCCATTCTCGTCATATCTGATTTCGAGATGGTCGTTTTTGCATATCAGTCTGCCGTAGCGGCCTGATGTCGGTGTTATCTCCAGATCGTCAATCACATGGTAAACGCGTTTTCCCATCCCGATGTGCTGCACGATGTAGTCTGCGGATACGTCGATGACTTTGCCTGTAATCGGTGATCGCATGGATGCGCCCGGTGTCGCATTGTCTAAATCAAGTTCGCCGAACCGTTCAAGGTAAGAAGCCTGGTTATTTTTCAGAACGGTTAGCAGTTCGTCTTTGTTAATACTTTTGTCGTCCCACATGGCGAGTGAATGGCCATTGAACACGATGTCATTGAAACGGCCATCCGGTTTTAGTTGAATCTCTGGCATTTGTCCGGATTCCAAGATGGAAATAGCAGCTTCATAGGCTTGGATTTGTGGGATATGTGCGGTTGGGCGAATAGCCTCTGCAATTGATTCAGCCTTTCCGAACTTCTGCTCTGCTTCGTTCAATGCCATGGCATAGTTGTTTGCAAGCAGGCCGTTCCACGTGCGCTCATTGTTTTCATCCCCAATGTAAAAGTACGTGGTCCGCCCATCTCTATCCCAGCGCGCTACGCCAGTCCAATCTGCAGGCAGTTCATTCCCGGACTGGGCGTCATGAATCACAGTACCAAGGATAAAGGGCGCTTCTGTGTTTTTTTGAGCGGGAGTTTGCATGATCTTTTCCATAGTAATATTCAATTATATATTGTACTGCTTTGCACTAATACTTGGCTTGATATTCCTCGGAATGTCGCCAGTGCTCTTCCCAATTGGCTAGGTAGACATTGGCCAGATCCGTATTATTCCAGATGACCAGTGCGTTTTCGCTGTTACGGGTGGCGGCTGATGTGTAGTTGAAGCTGCCTGTTTCGACATGCTGCCGGTCGATTTCGAGGATTTTGGAATGCTGGATAGCGTGCTGCGAGTCAACACGCACAGGGATCCCCATGTTCGCCAGGAAAGTTGCCGTTGTGTATTTTTCGGTTTTCTGGCTCTTATCGACAACCACCTTTACATCTACGCCGCGTTTGTGGGCAGATACAAGTGCAGCAGCGATTCGGCGACTGGTGAAACTGTATGCCAAAACACGGATGCTGTTGTGCGCTGAATTGATAGCTTTGAGGATCAGTGCTTCTGCGCTACCGCCCGGTGAAAAACCGACTTCGATTTTTGGTGATGTCGGCGCAGATACTGCATGAGCGTTCCAAGCACTAGAGATGTAGTCAATTAATGATTCGTTAGCGTAAGCGGTGCGGACAAACGCCAAAGAACCTAGCATGGTGATGATGATGAATTTGTACATAGTTCATTCGTTTTACATAATGCACATACTGCGAAGCGCAAGTTATTGATTATTATGATGTTTCTTAAAAAACGCGAAATACGATAACAAGCTTTTTCTTAACTCTGGATTGTTGTTTTCATGGCCAGTTTTTGGTACCAGCAACCAGCGATAGATCCCCAGTGAACTGGTCGCAGTAAAAAACACTTGATTGGTAGTCAAACCTGGTGCACCGGTTAAGAGGCCATATTCGACCCAGAATGCGTTCGAGACCAGAAAGAAAACGAATCCCCAGCCAGAATGGCGCGTATTCAAGGCCAACAGAAACGATCCTATTACCCCGGTAATACAACCAAGCCATTGCAGGACATCTGTAGTCAGAATGGTCATTAGGAAATTAAGGTACTAAGGTATGACCAGGAAAGACAGGTCTTCTTGTTCGCATTGCATGACTCACAGCTCATTGAGCATACGTGGAAATTATCTTGTGATTCCAGAACCCGCTGTTCGAACATGGTTGTTGTCTCATGTTGCCACTGCAGTACGGCAAGGAAACGTTCGGCAGCAAGCTCTGGCGCCCATGGCGCCCACGGCTCACAGCCGTATATTGCTGCGAGCGGATCTTCATACAGCGGCTCCCAGCTAATCTCCAGAACATTGTTTACTTCGTGTGGTGCCCAGCCTGCTACGTGCACAGCTTCACTTGCTGCAGCCAGAATGTCGGCATGTTTATGCCATTTGTGCTCGCCTGGTGCCCAAGGCGTCAGGCCATACCGCTCGTATACGGCTTCTTGAAGTCTTGTCGCCAAATCACAGTAAGCTTGCCCGAGGAAAGGTTTCAGTGGGCTGATCGGATCAAATCCCCCTATTAAGGCTTCATCCGCATCATGCAACAGCTCTCGAAGTGCCTCTTCCTTCGTTAGCGCCCTTGTCGCAGACTTCGTGGCAAGAGCCAATACAGTTAGCGAATGCTGTGCGACAGAAAGAGGTAACGGCCAGATTGAGTGTCCGCCCCAGCGAAATGTCCTTGATAGTCCGATTGCAAGGTCTTCATCTGTCCAATCGGAGGGATGTGGGCACAAAAGATCAAGATGACGCCCGGAACGTTGTCGCACATAAGCTCGCGGCAATTTCTTTTCATGGCCAATTGAATAATTAGTCTGAAGGTTAATTGTTTTTTTCCCTAACTGTTTTTCTCGGTTCATGAGAATCCTTGTTTATATAGCCCTTGGATCTTTTGCAGCAAAAGTCTTGTACTGCCCTACCCTGCCCCATTTCTTTACTTTGAGATGCGCAGCATGGCGTTCATTGCTTCCTTCATTACAGGTCGCCATTCTTCTACTGGCGGCACAATACCTTTATCCATAAAGGCAGCGTAGACCTTACGAATTGCCTGCACCACTTCACGCAGAGCGAGAACAATTTCGGTTTCGAAATGTACATCCGCTTTACGGCCTAATGCCGCACGTCGAACGAATTCAGCTACAGATAAGTTTCGGATTAAGGCTGAAGCCCCTATGGCTTCGAATTCTTTTTCCGAGACCCTGATAAGTATCGATTTTGATTTTCGTACTTCATCAGGCACCTGCTTAAATAGTTTTGCCATTTTCCTCTCCTTATGTTTATTAAACCATGTGGTTGTATTTGTAGCAAGAATTTAATGGGTCTCGGGGCGTAGCCCTGAGTCGAATGCGACGGGTGCGAAGCGACCTAGCGTTCGAAACTCTGGATGGATTTCGCGTGAGCGATATACATCCAGCATCCTGCCCGCTCTAGTCATCATAGTAGTAACTTAGATTTGCATTAAAATTGCATTAAAGGATCACTGCTTAATTAGCAGAAAACCAATGAATTCGATTTAATTTAACAACGTATGTTCACTGCGTATGCTTCAAACATGCTTTGATAATGATTTGGGAATGCATCGGAACGAACCCAGTAAACCTTTCGAATATGTACGGATATATTCTGGAAGCAAATTCCTTTTGTTCATTAATTGATATAGATGTAATATACATTTGATTTGAAATACCTTCGGTTTTGGTATGGATCGAGATCGTATTTTTGAATGTTTTGCCTGACTAAAAACGGTATTAATTGTTGAGAGGTTTCACATGGCCCTAGATACAAGTGCCCGGACGATGCCAAGTCGCGGTGGACGCACGGGACAATTGCATCGCATTCAGGAAGTTAATGCGCTCAATGCAAGAGAAGTGCTTTTAGTTGCCTTTCATTCATTAGAGCCAGCTGACAGGACGCAGCGAAAAGCATTTAGCGCCTTGATGCCTGAGATTTACATGCTCAGACATCAAGGCTTCTCTTTTCCGCAAATCGCCTCCCTGCTTGGGCAATGCGGATTCCGCTTACAGCCGTCTTCAGTTCGAAACTACTTTCATGAGCTGCTTGCAGATCGTCAGGATGAATGTGTTCGACGCATGGATGAGCAGATGTTGGTGTTATCAGAGATCAAGAAAGAGACAAAAGGTACTGATTTGTCGAATCTCGCCGGCCATGCGGCGGCGATTATCGCGCGGCAGCGCGATAAGGCGGGCTCAAAAGTTGCCGAGGTTTTCGGTGTAGGCGCTGTGCAGCAGTCGCCTACGGTACAACCTATTACGGCAGCAAGGCCAACTGGCGAAGCGCCGGCGGCACACGTGCCGCCGGCGGAAAAATCGAACGTGGTCGCGCAAAGCGCGACCACGACCGCCCCGCCACCCGCAGACGCGGGTGGCGGGGCGGGGATTGATGGATCAGGATTTGGGCTTGCTGTAGCGGTAGAAGATCAGACAACTGGGGCTACTCGACCAGGCAAAAAAGCGACCGGAAATACCTTTTTTGAGATCCCAGGGGACCCTGTTGTTCCGGATTTGGCAGAAGGTACAGATGAAACAAAAACATCTCAAAACGCCATTAATCCTGTGACACTTTCGTGCTTGCCACTTCAGGAAGGCGTTAATCCTGTCCAACGTCGAAAAGATGTACCAGAAGGAATTTATGCCGAAGGCTTAATGGAACATCCGGCCATACCTGGTCTTATGCTCACAAAAGATGAACGACTTTATGGAGCACTTCTGGAAATAAGTGAGAACGGTATCAGTCGCACTGAAACCGTTCAGGAAAAAGTATTTAGAGTGAAATGGACAAAACCAGTACCAAGAACTGACACAAAAACTGGTACTGATTTTTTAACCCTGGATCCTGAGTTGTTCGGTAAAGGTAAAAAATAGAAAGTAGGCAAAACCAACAAAAAACACTTGCATATGTCGCCACGGGCATCTATAATAATTATAACTTGTCGCGTTTAGCGACAATCCACCACAAGGTTAAGTTATGAACATGAGCCTCGACCCCAGGATTGGTATGTTAAGCAGCGGTAAGTTCTACTGCTTCCAAAATGGATATGGAAAGCCGGAACTCATCGGAACTCTTGAGGAAGTTGAAGTTGCTCTCGGGATTCGCTCCGCTAACTTCACAGCCAAAAGGGCAAGGAAGATTCGTCACTATGCAGTAACCGTGACGCCGATAATTGTGGCCTACGCAGGCTCCTGGCGCGGTGATGAATACACAGTCGAAGTTGATGCCAGAACCAACTCTGAAGCCATTACCAAGGTGCGTCAGGCTCGCAATGAAACGGAAGGCCGGTACGGAATTCCGGCTACCTATCGTGCCAAGGTGATTTCGTGAACCTGAACGTTACGTAAATCACAACAGATCGAGAGAAGCCAAATGTCACTGCCAAAACTTAACGCGATGCTGAGTGAAGTATTTAATCCTAAACAGGTGCGGAAAACTAGTAGGTCTGCCAAATACCGTATCACATGGCCAGACGGACGTTCTTGCGTGTGCTCTCGCCCAGGACGATTCTGGTCGTGGATTGACATTAACGGTAACAAGGCGGAATCCAGTCACTTATCCAGCGTTAAGGATGAGGTGGATGCTGCTGGCGGAACCTTTGAGAAAATTGCTCAAGGTCTAGATTGATTGGATCAACGGCAACGATAATGGATCTGAGTATGCCCATTCGAACAGTAGAAGATATTTCTAAGGATCTATCCATTGGTATTCGCCAATTGCGCAGGTGGGGCTTTCGGATAATTCGTGAGCCGATACCAGGTGATGACGAAAATAAACGCCACGAAGATGCCTTGCTCGCTGCTTGTGTCTTGCTTGGCCTGGACTCAACTACTGAGAACAAGCACCTGATTCCAGTCAATGAACTCGCTCGCGCATTACTTCAGAATGCTTAATCAATAAGGGATCAAACCATGGCTCACCACTCATCGCTAAAGGGAGGTCTGTTCGGCGATGAAGAAATCGACGTACAGTTATGCACCTTAGCTGATGCCCAGCGTCTTGTTGAATGCTGGCACCGCCATCATGGCAAGGTAGTTGGCCACAAGTTCAGTCTTAAAGCCCGTTTACTTAATAACATGAGAACCATTGAATCTGGTGTAGCCATCATTGGGCGACCTGTCTCCAGGCATTTGGATGACGGTGAAACGCTTGAAATCACCAGGCTCGCCACCAGTGGCCAGCCAAATGTCGCAAGCAAATTATTAGCCTCAGCGGCACGTGAGGCCAGACGCCGTGGCTACCGGCGCCTAATTACATACACCCTTTCTAG
>DAIDAS010000112.1 GCA_027310505.1 bacterium | reverse complement strand
CTTCCGGCTGGCAGATGTTCTGGCGCGTGACCCTGCCGAATATCAAATGTGGCCTGCTGTACGGCGTGATTCTCTCCAATGCGCGTGCCATGGGCGAGTTTGGCGCGGTGTCGGTGGTTTCCGGGCATGTACGCGGACTGACCAACACCCTGCCGCTTCACGTCGAGATTCTTTACAGCGAATACAACTATGTCGCGGCCTTTGCCTGCGCCTCGCTGCTGGCCTTTCTGGCCCTGCTGACCCTGGCGCTGAAAACGCTGGTGGAATGGCAAGCGACGCGCGCAGCCTCAACGAACGAATAAGGAACTGTCATGAGTATCGAAATACGCAACGTGCAAAAGAATTTTGGCAGCTTCAGCGCCCTCAACGACATCAGTCTGGATGTGCCGTCCGGCGAGCTGGTCGCCCTACTCGGGCCGTCCGGCTGCGGCAAGACGACCCTGCTGCGCATCATCGCCGGGCTGGAATCGCCCGACCAAGGGCAAATCCGCTTCAATGGCGAAGACACCACAGAGCGCCATGTGCGCGAGCGCCAGGTCGGTTTCGTCTTCCAGCACTATGCGCTGTTCCGGCACATGACCGTGTTCGAGAACATCGCCTTCGGCCTGCGGGTGCGCCCCAAGAAAACCCGGCCGACCGAGGCGGAAATCCATCGGCGCGTGCACGAGTTGCTGAACCTGGTGCAACTGGACTGGCTGGCAGACCGTTATCCACCCCAGCTCTCCGGAGGCCAGCGCCAGCGCATCGCACTGGCTCGCGCGCTGGCGGTCGAACCCAAGGTGCTGCTGCTGGACGAACCGTTTGGCGCACTGGATGCCCAGGTGCGCAAGGATTTGCGCCGCTGGCTGCGCCGCCTGCACGACGAGCTGCATATCACCAGCGTGTTCGTCACCCACGACCAGGAAGAAGCCCTGGAAGTCGCCGACCGCGTGGTCGTGATGAACAAGGGCGTGGTCGAACAGATCGGGACGCCGAGCGAGGTGTATGACAGCCCTGCGTCGCCGTTCGTTTATCACTTCCTGGGCAACGTCAACCTGTTCCACAGCCGCGTCCATGCGGGCTTCGCACGCATCGGCGAAATCGAACTGGCCGCGCCCGAACATCACGCCGCGGAGAATGCACCGGCGCTGGCCTACGTGCGTCCGCACGACATCGACATCCAACGCGAAGCCAACGGCGATGCCGCTTTCAGGGTCACCATCAACCACATCCATCCCATCGGCCCGGTGATCCGCCTGGAATTGGAACGCGAGGATGAAACCGAACTGATCGAAGCCGAGCTGACGCGCGAACGATTCCGGGAACTGAACCTGCAAGCCGGGGAGCATGTTTACGTGAAGCCACGCAATGTGCGGCTGTTTTTACAGTAATCTGGAAAATGCACACAGCCAGCCTCACCCTGACGCAAATCGATCGTGACATGGCCGCAGAATTCAACAGGACCGTAGGCTGCAGCAGCGAGTACTGATTGCGGGTTTATTCGGCACGGGTTTACCGGTAAAATTACGGTAACTTTGCCTATTATTCAAGGATCACCACTTTGGAACTCTCCCGCCGCGTTCAAGCCATCAAGGAATCCCCTACCCTCGCCGTCACTGCCCGAGCCGCAAAACTCAAAGCCGAAGGCCGCGACATCATCGGCCTGAGCGCCGGCGAGCCGGATTTCGACACCCCACAACATATCAAGGATGCTGCCAAGAAGGCCATCGATAGCGGCTTTACCAAATACACCGCGGTTGGCGGCATTCCCGGCCTGAAGAAGGCCATCGTCGAGAAGTTCAAGCGCGAAAACGGCTTCGATTACACCGTTAACGAAGTCATCGTCGGCGTCGGCGGCAAGCAATGCATTTTCAACCTGGCGCTAGCCGTGCTGGATGCCGGTGACGAGGTCGTCGTTCCGGCCCCTTACTGGGTTTCATACGCCGACATCGCGATTGTCGCCGAAGCGAAGCCGGTGATTGTGGAATGCGGTATCGAGCAGGATTTCAAGCTGACCCCGGCGCAACTGGAAGCTGCGATTACCCCGCAGACCAAGCTGTTCTTCATTAATTCCCCGTCCAATCCGACCGGTTCGGTATATACGCTGGAAGAACTGAAGGCGCTGGGCGAGGTGCTGAAGAAGCACCCGCGCGTGCTGATTGCCACCGACGACATGTACGAGCACGTCAACCCGACTGGCGCGCCGTTCGTCAATATCCTCAACGCCACGCCGGAACTGAAGAGCCGCACCATTGTGCTCAATGGCGTTTCCAAAGCCTATTCCATGACTGGCTGGCGCATCGGCTACGCGGCAGGCCCGACGCATATCATCAAGGCGATGGAGATTCTGCAATCCCAGAGCACCTCCAACCCCACCTCGATCTCTCAGGTGGCGGCGCAAGCCGCACTGGAAGGCGACCAGGGCTGCATCGAGCCGATGCTGAAGGCCTTCCGCGAGCGCCATGAATTCGTGGTCAACCGTTTCAACGAAATCCCCGGCCTGAAATGCCTCAAGGCCGGCGGTGCGTTTTACGCCTTCCCGGATGCCCGCGATGCCATTGCCAAGCTGCATGCCGCAGGCAAAATCGCCCAGCCTACCGATCTGGCACTCTCCGACTACTTGCTGGAGAGCGTAGGCGTGGCCGTGGTGCCCGGTTCCGCATTTGGTGCAGAAGGTTATTTCCGCATTTCCTTCGCCACCTCGATGGATAACCTCAAAAACGCGCTGGATCGTATCGAAAAAGCATTGAGCTGATTGATGCAGGTGGCGTGAACAGGAGCAATACGATGAACGACAAGGAACTCGTAGCCCTACACGCCGCCCGGCAAGTCAAGGACGGCATGCTGGTCGGTCTGGGAACCGGCTCCACCGCCAACTATTTCATTCAG
The DNA here is from genome assembly GCA_027310505.1 of bacterium. GTDB lineage: Bacteria > Pseudomonadota > Gammaproteobacteria > Burkholderiales > Methylophilaceae > CAIJXJ01. Next base: position 172 of record DAIDAS010000112.1, on the reverse strand, counting down.
GAACTCGCCAGGCGCCAACGTGAAGAAGGCCTGAAGGTCACCACTGTCGCAAGCTCGGTCGTCAGTACCATCAAGGCGCATGATTTGGGGCTGCCGCTGCTGTCGATGGAGCACATTGCCCACATCGACCTTTACGTTGACGGCGCTGACGAGGTAACGCCTGACCTCACCC
>DAIDAS010000063.1 GCA_027310505.1 bacterium | reverse complement strand
CTTCTGGGTGAGATGCGGCACGCCGCTCATGGCCCGTTCGATGGGTAGCGAAACGGCCCGCTCCACTTCTTCCGGCGCGAGACCCGGTGCCTGCGTCACGATGACGACGTGCACGTCCTCCACATCCGGGAAGGCTTCGATCGGGAGGTTTTGTACCGAGAACCAGCCAGCGATGGCCACCACCACGGCCACCACCATAACGAAAACGCGCTGCTGAAGCGCAAAGGTGATCAGTTTGTCGAGCATTTACTTCCCTTCGGCAAGTTCTGCATTCAACAAAATAGCGCCCACAGTGACAATCTTTTCACCGATCTTGAGCCCTTCCCTGACCACCGCATATTCGCGCGTCTGCTCACCCAGCATGATCCGGCGTTTCTGCAGATGGCCAGTGGCAACTTCGACAAAGACATAGCTGTACAAGCCATCGGTCACCAGGGCGGTATTGGGGATACGCACCACCATGCGTTGGCCGTCTGCGAGCGGGGTAATGCGGGCGTACATTTCAGGCTTGAGACGCCCCCCCTTGCTGTCGATGCTGCACCGCACCGGGACACGGCGGGTAGCCGGATCAAGCAGGGTGCCGATGCTCAACACCTTGCCGGCAAAGGTTTCGCCAGGATAAGCATCCACCTCCAGGGTAACGCCCTGATCCGGGTGCACCTTGGACAAGTCATGTTCGGGCAGATCGATGACGGCCCACAAATGGCTAGGATTGGTCACGACAAACAGGGGATTCACGGCATCCGGGCGCACTTCCATGCCGGGATTGACCTGACGGTCGACCACGATGCCGCTGATGGGGCTGCGTACCACGTAATTTTCACCGCCGCGCGTACCGCCAAGGTTATTGAGGCGACCGCGGGCGCGCGCCGCTTCGGCTTCAGATTGGGCCAGGTCTGCCTGTGCGGATTCCAGATCCTTCTGCGCGATCACGCCGTGTTCATAGAGCAGTTTGCTGCGGTCCATGGCGTGCATCTTGAGACTCAGGTCTGCCTCCGCCTTCCGGCTGTCTGCCACGGCACTCCCGAGATCCGGCGAATCCATCTGCATCAGCACCTGGCCGGCCTTGACACTATCACCCACTTTGGCATTGATGCGCAACGCGCGGCCAAGCACTGGCGAAAAAATGCGCGCCGTGTGGTCTTCGTCCAGCGCCACCCGCCCGTTCAAAGGCTCGGCAGCCGCTTCTGGAACCTGTTCGACGGGGAGTATCTTCAGCTTGGCCAGTTGCGGCGAATCCGGGGACAACAGGATGGTATCCCGGGCCGGTGCCATAGCTTTCTTCTGGGGCTCGGCAATAGCGAGCTGGCTCAGTGTGAGCAGGGCGATAAACAGAACGGATAGATTCTTCATGGTATTTGGGTTTCAGAGGTAGTAGCGGCACGCCAGGCAGCTTCGGCCTTGGCATAGTCGGCATGGGTGGTCACGGCTTCGAGTTGCAGGGCACGCAGGGTACGACGGGCGTCGAGCAAATCCATGACCCCAATCGCCCCGTGCAGGTAGGCGAAATCGGCAGCATCCGCCGATTTTTGCGCGGCGTCCAGAACGGATTCGTCATACCGCTTGGCACGTTCGCTTGCAGACAACAAGTCGGCGCGCGCCTGGTTGACCTCGCCGACCGCCTGGGCCCGCACGCGCTCCATGTCTTCCATCGCCGTTGTCATGTTGACTTCAGCCCGGGCGATTTCGCCCTGATATTGATAATTGGTGAATAGCGGGATGCTGATCCCTCCCCCGATCGCGCTTTTCGCATCACTGTTTGGCGCGTGCTCGAACTCCACGCAAACAGTCACATCGCGCGTTTGCAGCGACCTGGCCAAATCCCTTTGCTTCTCCGCTTGGCGGATACGGGATTGCGCCGCCCGCATATCGGGGCGCTGCATCAGCG
>DAIDAS010000061.1 GCA_027310505.1 bacterium | reverse complement strand
GTGCTGAACCGCGAAGACGAGTGGAGCCGCAAGATGGTACTGCCGGGGCGCAAGGAAGTGGGCTTCGGCATTGATCTGCCGCCCACCCATAACGACTTCGGTCTGCTGCATCGCGCCGGAAAGGTATGGCTGGCGCAGGGCGAGACCGAGTTGCTGGATGTGAACGAGATGCGCATCGCCGGGCTGCATAATGCCGCCAACGCACTTGCAGCACTGGCCTTGTGCCGCGCCATCGGGCTCGACTATGCTCCGCTGCTGTCCGCCTTGCGCGAATTCAAGGGCTTGCCGCACCGCGTGGAGTGGGTGGCCGAAAAGAACGGCGTGGCATTTTATGACGATTCCAAAGGCACCAACGTCGGCGCGACCTGCGCTGCGCTGGCGGGCTTGCCGCAGAAAGTCGTGCTGATCGCCGGTGGCGACGGCAAAGGGCAGGACTTCTCGCCGCTGAAAAGCTACGTCGCCAATAACGCACGTGCTGTAGTGTTGATCGGCCGTGATGCCCCGCAGATCCGGGCAGTGCTGGAGGGTTCCGGTATTGCGCTGGAACAGGCCGGCAGCATGGAAGAAGCCGTGCAGAAAGCTTTCCAGGCAGCTCGGTCAGGAGATGCAGTGCTGCTCTCCCCGGCCTGCGCCAGTTTCGATATGTTCCGCAATTACGCGCATCGCGCCGAGGTGTTTGTCGCGGCAGTGCAGGCACTGGAGGCGACAGCATGATGTACATGCTCAGCAACCGCGACAAGATCACTGCCCCCAGCTACGACCAGGGGCTGCTGTGGGTCACGCTGCTGCTGCTCGGTTTCGGCCTGGTCATGGTGTATTCGGCCTCGATTGCGCTGGCTGAGGCTGACAAGGCCACCGGCCATCAATCTACCTACTTCCTGGTGCGGCACGCGATTTATCTGGTGCTGGCCTTGCTGGCTGCTCTGGCCGCCTTTCAGGTGCCCACACGCTATTGGCAGCAAGTGGCGCCTTATCTCTTTATCGGTGGCCTGGCCTTGCTGGTGATGGTGCTGATTCCAGGGTTGGGGCGCGAGGTCAACGGCAGTCGACGCTGGATACCGCTGGGCATTGCTACTTTGCAGCCTTCAGAGTTCATGAAGCTGTTTGCCACTATCTATGTGGCCGATTACACGGTACGCAAGGCGGCATTCCTTGACAGTTTTACCAAGGGTTTCCTGCCCGTGCTGGTGGTGATGCTGGTCGTGGGCGGCTTGCTGTTGCGCGAACCGGATTTCGGCGCTTTTGCTGTGATTGCCGCGATTTCGATCTCCATCCTGTGGCTGGGCGGCATCAACGGCCGCATTTTTGCCGGTCTGCTGGTGTTGCTGCTGGTCGGGGTGGTCATCCTGATCTGGAGTTCGCCGTACCGCCTGCAACGCATTACCGGTTTCTGGGATCCCTGGGCGGATCCGTTCGGCAAGGGCTATCAGCTGTCGCACGCCCTGATCGCGTTCGGGCGGGGCGAGTGGTTCGGCGTCGGGCTGGGTGCCAGTGTAGAAAAGCTACTTTACCTGCCGGAAGCGCATACCGACTTCTTGCTGGCGGTGATTGCGGAAGAACTCGGTTTGGCAGGTGTCGCCGTGGTCGTGATGATGTTTGCCTGGCTGGTGTTGCGTGCCTTTGGCATCGGCAAGGAAGCGGCTTCGCACGAGCGTCATTTTTCGGCCCTGCTGGCTCAAGGTATCGGCATCTGGATCGGGGTGCAGGCCATCATCAACATGGGCGTCAACATGGGCTTGCTGCCAACCAAGGGCTTGACGCTACCCTTGTTGTCTTTTGGTGGCAGCGGCATTGTCGCCAACTGCGTGGCGCTCGCGGTGCTGTTGCGCATCGACTGGGAGAGCCGTCGCCTTGCCAAGGGAGTGCCAGCATGAGCACCCTGATGATCATGGCTGGTGGCACGGGTGGACACATTTATCCGGCGATGGCGGTGGCAGATTACCTCAAGCAACAGGGCTGGCGCATTGTGTGGCTGGCAACCGAAGGCGGCATGGAAAACCGGTTGATCGCCGGCAAGCCTTATGACATTGCGGTCATCCGCATGCGTGGCGTGCGTGGCAAGGGCTTCCTGCGCAAACTCGCGGCGCCTTTCCAGGTGCTGTTTGCCAGCATGCAAAGCCTGTCGGCCATGCGCCGGTTCCAGCCGGACGTGGTGCTGGGCATGGGCGGCTTCGCGGCATTTCCCGGCGGTCTGGTGGCCTGGCTCACCCGGCGGCCGTTGGTCATCCACGAACAGAACTCCAT
>DAIDAS010000055.1 GCA_027310505.1 bacterium | reverse complement strand
GGCCCCCTGGTGGCGCAGGTACGCGCCAGCACCCGGCGCCTGTGGCGGCGTACAGCCTGGGCGGGATTCCTTCAGGTCGACAGGAGCCGGTTGAACGGCCGGTTGCATCCGCAAATCGTGGGGGTCATGTGGGCAGCCTATGTCATGCGCGACAATATCTGGCACCGTCGCGATATCGAGAATGCCTATCTGGAGGCCATTGACAACGCCAGAAGCGAAATCGTCATCGCCAATTCGTATTTCCTGCCGGGGACGCGCTTTCGACATGCCTTGCTCGGTGCCTCGCATCGCGGGGTGCGGGTCGTGCTGCTGCTGCAGGCGCGGGTCGAGTACCTGTTGCTGGATTATGCATCACGTGCGCTTTATGACGAACTGCTCGATGCCGGTATCGAAATCCACGAGTACCGGAAAAGTTTCATGCATTCCAAGGTGGCGGTAATCGATGGCCATTGGGCGACGGTAGGGTCTTCCAATATCGACCCGTTCAGCCTGCTATTGGCGCGGGAGGCCAACGTCGTGGTTGAAGACACGGGTTTTGCCGATGAACTGCGCCAGGATCTTGAACGAGCCATCCGGTCCGGCTCGCGCCAGGTATCACCGGCCGATTGGCGGCGCGCGCATTTCGGACGGCGCCTGGTCGCGCGGTTGTTTTATGGCCTGATTCGTTTTTTCATGGGGGTGATCGGCCACCCCGAGCACAGATAATCCGTTTGCCCGGTATTTGATAAAACTTTATAATTCACGCCGTTGCCGGTGTAGCTCAGTTGGTAGAGCAGCGCATTCGTAATGCGAAGGTCGTAGGTTCGACTCCTATCTCCGGCACCAGTAAACAAGCGGGTTTTGGAAAATTTCATTAACCCGCCTTTCTTTTATGTAAGCATTATGTAAGCATTATGTAAGCGCTGGATAGTTTGCCGACTAACTATTCATATCACCTCACATATAATGCACAAGTCACTCATACGCCGTTACAGCCACTCTAAGAATTAACTGGGGATGAACACATAAAATCACTCACCAATGTGGACAGTGGCACTTTAGGCTTGGTCGGTAATATCGAAACTTTCCCACTGTGGAATTGAGCCTTGCTGAATAATCTTTTTTATCAATTCAGCACACATAGCAATTGCTGCTTCGATAATTTCGGAAGCACTCATCTTCTGGTCGCAAATAGTTACTTGTTTAACTATATTCACGTCCCCGGTATGTACTAACTTGCTCCGGAAATCATAGGTCTTGGAAATAATGGCAGCGTTTCTTTTTCTGGCGTCTTTGTCTCCTCCAAGAAGCCTTACCAGCCTCACTTTGATTTTGTGGGTCATCTCATGGTTATTTCCATCACCTAGTAGGGTTTCAAAAGCAGTTGATAGTTCTACAGCCTGATCACCTGGATTACGTCGACGTTGTGCTTGGTTCAGTCTATGTAAGGCTAAGCGAACCCTGTCCTTGGTTTTAGGATGCAGTTTGAGAAAAGCCCGGACAATCTCTGGGGCTTCAACGGGGTCTAATAACGGGTATTTGGTATACCCATAAGGTAAAATTTCATGCAAATAACCCCTCCGACTTCCAGACATCATGCTGGCATCCTCCAGATCGGGGTCGTCAAATGTGAACCACTGAACTATTGGCATAGATGCCCTAGGCCCAACGGCTGTCAGAACAATAGCGATGTCACTGAGTAACTCATAAGTCTTTGCAAATTCGTCAGAAGGGAATTGATTCAATTCGTCAGGATCGCAGGTGAACGGCTCAATCTGACGACATACCACTAGGGCCGATTTGGGTGGATTAAAGTCAAGCATAGTAGCAATCGGATAGGCCCCCATCGTCGGGTTGTCCAAACTGCGCAGTGCATCAACAAAGGGTTTGATTTCATGCTGGCGCAAATGGTCCGTTCTGGCGTTGTCCTTCAGCCACGCACGTTTGGCGGTCAGGGTGGCAACCGGATTTTCAGGGATATGGGCCTTGCCCAGGTCGGCCTGGGCAAAATTGATGACGGAGCGCAGCACACGCATCACGCTGGAGGCTTGGGCTTGTCCGCTGCTGGATTCGGCGATCTTCTTGTATCGCTTTATCACCATGTCCCCATCGATCTCGTTGATGGTCTTGTCCAGCCAGTCAGTCAGGTGGATATTGAAATAACGCTGATAGTCGTATTGTGTGCGCTGCTTGAGCTTGCGCTCGGACAGGAATTTTTCGAAGGTCTGTTTCAGGGTGGTGTTTGCTGCCTGGTCTTTTTTGGCCTGTCGGCGGGGGTCAATTCCATCATCCACCATGACGGCCATCTTTCGCGCCCGTTCGCGAGCGTCATCAACAGTCATGTCGGGCCATGCGCCAATCGTCACCCTTGCGGTTTTTCCGTTCACACGTCTTTGGAATACAAATGCCTTGGTCCCGCTTGTCACCCGCAGGCCGAGGCCTCGCTGTTCGGAGTCCCAATGGAAGGCCTGCTTGCCGTCCGCGACCTTGGGTAGTCGCTCGATATAAGTCTTTGTCAGTTTTTGCATTTGCCAGCCTCTGCTTACATTTTGAAAATCGGGTCCGATAAATTAGACCATGTAAGCAATATGTAAGCAAGAGAGTTAAAACAAAGTCAAAGTTCCTCTTGGTATGTAAATGTATAACTACATGAAAAATATAGATATATGTGTGGTGTGATGGCGTATTAAAACTGCTTAAAATGGGAAAATTATGATTCGTAATGCGAAGGTCACCAGTTCGATTCCGGTCATCCCACCAGTTCAAGGCTTGCGTTCGCAAGCCTTTTATTTTTGCCCACCGCACAGGTTTAGATGGTCGCGTCCCTCTGGCTGGTTTGCGTCGAAAGCCTTGTTGATCCAGTCTGTGAGATCGTGCAATGCCATATCGCTGGCCGCAGACAGGGCGACGACTCCGCCATGGGCGTCGGCTGTCGCGGCCGGTTGGCTGGCCGCGAAATCAGCCCGGAGTAATTTCTGGCCGCTCCCCCGGTGGCTGAGGGTTGCCTGTAGCCTGATCTGCCCGATACTCTCGGCCGGGGTGGAGAATACCTGCTCGAAATCGTCCAGCTGAATGTCCAGCAGGCAACCGGCGTGCGTGTTGACGCTGATGCCTGCCAGGGTTTGGCCCAGTCGGCGCGCAAGCAACTCGGAGGGCTCTGCCAGCCACTGGTTGTTGGCGTAGGTGTAAACACGTTCCGGTGCCTTGTACGCCAAGCGGTAATGAATGTGCCTGTTTGCCAGCCAGGTCGGCGTGCTGATTTCTGCCGTGACCAGATTTTCCGGCAGAGGGCGGGGGTGGTTGGCGGGTGCGCTACCGAAGTCGTAACGTGCCGGTTCGGCCGTTGGTTTGTTCAGGCTCATGCAGGCAGTTAGCAGCAGGCAGGCAGTTAGGGTGGCGATTTTTGTCATGGCGGTTTTCCGTTTTCAGGGTTTGAATCCGGCTTCTCCTGGTCCGGGCGGGATATGTGGCTTGCCTAACACCAGGCTCTGGGGATTTTGTTCCAGGTTGTCGAGCACGCTATCGAGGTGCTGGGCGTCGTGTGACAGGCGACGGGTCAGTTCGTCGATGTGTGGCAGAGTCGAGTTGTTCAGGGTGCTGCTGGTTTCCTGGGTGCCTCGCCGCAACTCGAGGCTGAGGGCGCGGAAGTCGCCAACGGCTTGGCGCATGTCCTGAACGAGCGGCCCAGCCTGCTCGGCAGTGGAGCGGATGGATTCCACCGTCGAAGCCAGCTTGCGTTGCTGGTCGTCCGAAAGGGCGTTGTTGATCCGTTGGGCGCTTTGGGTCATGGACTGCAGCATGGGCGCCGTATCCTTGCTGGCCTGTTCGAGGTTGGCCAGGGTGTGTTCGATATGGTCAAGATTCTGCTGATCCAGCAGGCGATTGCCGTTGCCGACCAGGCGGATGCTGTCATCCACCAGCAATCGGGCCTGATCCACGAAGTGCTGGCCGGTATCGACCAGCGTATCAATAGAGGATCTGGCCAGCAGGATGCGATTGTCGCCGAGGGGCATGGGATTGTCGCCAGTGTCGTCGATATCGACATAGGCAAGCCCGGTAACGCCTTGCGTCTTGAGTTTGGCGAACGTGCCGCGGGTCAGTTTGAGGCGCTTGTCGATAGAGAGCTTGATCAGGATATCGAGCGGCTTGGCGGGATCGAAGTCAATGTCGACGACTTTGCCGACATTGACTCCCCTGAACTTCACCGTTGCCTCAGGGTTGAGTCCGGTTACGGGCTGACTGGAGAGCACTACGGCTTCCTGCTGCTCGGTGTGGGGGCCGCCCAGCCACCAGAATGCGAGAGAGATGCTCAAAATCAACAGAAGAGCGAACAGGCCGGTGGCAATGGCGTAGGCACGATTTTCCATGTCAGTTGATTCTCTCACGGCGTTGGTGAATATCACGGAAGAAGCTGGCCACGAACGGGTGATCGACCTGTTGCAGTTCGGGTAGCGGACAAGCGGCCACGATATGCTGGTCAGCCAGAACCGCCACGCGATCGGCAAGCGATATCAGGGTGTCCACGTCATGTGTGGCGAAAATGACGGTGAGGCCAAGCGTTTCGCGCAGGCTCCTGATCAACTGTACGAAGCCTTTGCTGCGATCCGGGTCGAGCCCGGCAGTGGGTTCGTCCAGCAACAGCAATTCCGGCTTCAGTGCCAGTGCGCGGGCCAGGGCGACGCGCTTGATCATGCCGCCGGAAAGTTGTGCCGGCAACAGCCAGGCATGTTCCGGCTCCAGTTCTACCAGCGTCAGCTTGAACATGACCAGGCGATGGATGGTTTCATCGTCGAACTGATGCAGCTCGCGCAACGGGAAGGCGATGTTGTCGAAAACGGGGAGCGCGGAAAACAACGCTCCCTGCTGGAACAATACGCCGAACCGGTTGCGCACCCTGCGTTGACCTTCCCGGTCGATTTCCTGCAAGGGTTCGCCGAACAGCAGGATTTCTCCATGCGTCGGGCGGTTCAGCCCGATGATGTGGCGCAGCAGGGTCGATTTTCCGCTGCCGGAGCCACCCACCAGTGCCAATGCCTCGCCTTGGTAGACCTTCAGGTCGAGATCGTGGAGGACAACGGTGCTGCCGTATTGTGTCGATATCTTGCGCGCTTCGCAGACAATGGCGGGAGCTGACGTTTTCACAAGCCGATTTCCCGCGTCATGATGGCAAAGACCGCATCCGTGAGAATCACGATGGTGATGGCGGTTACCACGGAAGAGGTCGTGCTGGTGCTGAGGCTTTCGGTATTTGGTTTGATCCGCAGGCCGAAATGACAGGCGACCAGCGTTACCAGAAACCCGAACAGCAATCCTTTGAATAGGGCGAGCGTGAGGTTCACCGGCGATAGGACTTCGGCCAAACGCTGCAGAAAGAATGCATAGCCGAGGCTCAGTTCGATTTTGGCGGACAGCATGCCGCCGATCAGCGCCCATAGGGATGTCCAGAACACCAGCATTGGCGCGATCAGGGTAAGCCCGACCAGTTTTGGCAGGATCAGCCGCTGAATGCGCGAGATGCCCATGGCGGCCAGGGCGTCGATTTCTTCGGTGACGCGCATCACCCCGATCTGCGCCGTCATGGCCGAGCCGGAGCGTCCCGCCACCAGCACTGCCATCAGTATCGGGCCAAGCTCACGCACCACGGCCAGTCCGAGGATGTTGACGATGAAAATATCGGCGCCGAACTTGCTCAGTTGCAACGCCATCAGGTAACTCATGGCGATGCCGATCATGAAGCCTACCAGTGCCGTGACAGGCAGTGCCATGACGCCGCCTTTGTAAATGTTTGCGGAAATCTCTTTCCAGGGGATCTCGTGCGGGTTGCGTATCAGATGAAAGACTTCCAGAACCAGCCCGCCGAACAGGCCAAGAAAATCAGCCATCTGGCTGATAAGCCCTGCAGCCAGGGTGCCGAGCATCGCCAGCGGGGCGAACCAGTCGATAGGCTGGCGACGATGAGGGGTCTCGACGTTTTCGAGCGCGGAGAACAGCTGCGCCTGCAACGAGCTCATCAGGCTGTGCGGGCATCGTCGTCCACCCCAGCCTGCCAGCAGCATGGCGGCGGCGGCGCTGTCGAGCTGTTCTACTTCGCGCAGGTCCCATTCGGCCAGAGGGTCGCCAAAAAAAGATGCCAGGCGGCCACGCAGCTCGGCGAAATTGTTGTCGACGGCACGCAGCGACCATTGGCCGGTCAGCGTGATGCGGCGCTGCCCTCCATCTGCCTGCGAAACGCTGAAACCTGCGTGGGCCACAATGCCCCCAGAGTATGTTCCTGATTTACTGTACCTATCCCTGTGTCTTGAAGATATAATTCCTGCCCCGCATTTGTTAGGAAGCCCCATGAAAAGCTACCGCAAGGAACTCTGGTTTAACGCCCCGGCGCGCATGGCCTTCATCAACATTACCGGCGAAGTGGAGCAATGCCTGCACGAATCCGGCGTCAAGGAAGGTCTGGTGCTGGTCAATGCCATGCATATCACCGCCAGTGTGTTCATCAACGACGATGAATCCGGGCTGCACCACGACTACGGCGTATGGCTGGAAAAACTCGCCCCGCACGAGCCGGTGAGTGGCTATCACCACAACCGTACCGGCGAAGACAATGCCGACGCCCACATGAAGCGTCAGGTGATGGGGCGCGAAGTGGTCGTGGCTGTGACCAACGGTCGCCTCGATTTTGGTCCGTGGGAACAGATTTTTTATGGTGAATTCGATGGCCGCCGCCGCAAGCGCGTGCTGGTCAAGATTATTGGCGAGTAAATGAAGAAACCTGAACTGCTGGCACCCGCCGGCGATCTCGACCGCATGCGTACCGCCTACGATTTCGGGGCGGATGCGGTGTATGCCGGCCAGCCGCGCTACAGTCTGCGCGCGCGCAACAACGATTTCGGCATGACGCAACTGGCGCAGGGCATTGATGAAGCCCATGCCCGCGGCAAGCTGTTTTTTGTCGCCTCCAACCTGATGCCGCATAATGCGAAAGTGAAGACTTACCTAGCGGATATGGAGCCGGTGATCGCGCTCAAGCCGGATGCACTGATCATGGCGGATCCCGGCCTCATCATGATGGTGCGCGAGAAGTGGCCGGAAGTGCCGGTGCACCTGTCGGTGCAGGCCAATACGGTGAACTACGCCACGGTCAAGTTCTGGCAGGCGCTGGGGCTGACGCGAGTTATCCTGTCGCGTGAACTGTCGCTGGACGAGATCGAGGAAATCCGCCAGCAGTGCCCTGACATGGAGCTGGAAGTGTTCGTGCACGGCGCGCTGTGCATTGCCTATTCCGGTCGCTGTCTGCTGTCGGGATATTTCAACCATCGCGACCCGAATCAAGGCACCTGCACCAACTCCTGCCGCTGGGATTACAAGGTGCACGATGCGCAGGAGGATGCGGCTGGCGTCATTCGCATCCATGAATTCGATTTCCGTGCCGAGATGGAAAAATCCTCGCTCTCCGATTGCGGCAGTCTGAAGCGCCACCCGGCGGCAGACCAGGTGTACCTGATCGAAGAAAAGAACCGTCCGGGCGAGATGATGCCGATCATGGAAGACGAGCACGGCACCTACATCATGAACTCCAAGGATCTGCGCGCGGTGCAACACGTGGAGCGGCTGGTGAAGATTGGCGTCGATTCGCTCAAGATCGAAGGCCGCACCAAATCCCGCTATTACGTGGCACGCGCCAGCCAAGTCTATCGTCGTGCCATTGATGACGCGGTGGCGGGCCGTCCGTTCAATCCGTTGCTGCTGGGCGAACTGGAAAGCCTGGCCAGCCGTGGCTATACCGATGGCTTCTACGAGCGCCATCACACGGCGGAACACCAGAATTACCTGCGCGGCTATTCCGAATCCAGTCGCAGCCTGTATGTGGGCGATGTGGTCGGTTACGATGCGGCAACC
>DAIDAS010000047.1 GCA_027310505.1 bacterium | reverse complement strand
AATTTATTATTCTTGAGGCCGGTGGATATATAAGGGTGCGTTTTGGCATCCACATTGGGGTTCACGCGCAACGAGACCGGGGCGCGCTTGCCCATTTCAGCCGCCACGGCGCTCAGTCGCTCCAGTTCGGCCGCCGATTCGACGTTGAAGCAGAAAATACCGGCTTCCAGTGCCGCACGCATTTCAGCGGCGGTCTTGCCCACTCCGGAAAATACCACCTTGCCGGGGTCGCCACCGGCAGCCAGCACACGTGCCAGTTCACCGCCGGAAACAATGTCGAAGCCTGCGCCCAGCCTGGCGAACAGGTTGAGGATGGCCAGGTTGGGGTTGGCCTTGACCGCGTAGCACACCAGATGGTCATGCCCGGCAAAACCGGCGTCAAAACGCTGGAAAGCCTCAGTCAGAGCCGCGCGTGAATACACGTAACAGGGCGTGCCGTACTGGGTGGCGATTTGGGACAAAGGGACATTTTCGGCGTGCAATTCGCCGTTCTTCAGTTGAAACGCGGTCATGGGTTGCCTTGCGGGTATTGTTTTTCGGGCAGATACAGCGGGCCTTTGGCGCCGCATGCAGTCACCGTCAGACAAAAGACGATGCTGAGTAATATCAGGCGCATGGGAGTAATTCCAAAAAAGCGCATCTTATCACAGTGAATTTGTGCCTAATAAAGCTGCTCGATGATCTGCGGCATTGGTAGCGGGGTTACTGGCGCCTTTGCGGGCACTTTTTCTTTCTCTGCCGGCTTGGCAGCGGGAGCGACCACGGCGGCTTCCGGGGCTTTCACCGCCTTCGGCTCGGGCTTTTTCTCTTCTTTCTTGCTGGCGGCAAGCTCGGCGGCGGCGGCTTTTTGCTCCACCTTGATGCGCGCTTCTTCCTGCTTGTGCCAGACCATGGGGCAGAGCACCCGTTCGAAGGCGTCACCCACGGTATCGGGGATGATCGGCGCCGGTTCGCTATCATCCTGGGCCACATATTCGACGGTTTCGCCCGTAGCCGAGTAATAGAGATAACTCACCAGCTTGGCGGTATGATCCGTACAATCAATACGTTCGCGCAACAGCCCGGACGCCGCCACCTTGCCGTGGAGATCCTGCGGTGTCTTGAAAACGACTTTCTTCCAGTAGGTGATTTCATCGTCCTTGATGGTCAGCTTGCTGCGATCATAGGAGTACTGATCTGCCGATCCGGCGCCGGGTAGCGCAACCCATTCGGCGGCTGAAGCCATGTTCGCCAGTACCAAGGCCAGCAGGGCATTCAAGGTCAGGAAAGTCGATTTCATGCGTGAGGTTCTCCTGCAGGATTCAAAAGTCTCGCTGCAATCATGCCATTGATCGTGCCAAAAAACAGCGCAGCTGCAGCAAATATGGGAATCAGGTAGGCCACGCCCGCATGCGGGATCAGCCAGAGACGAACCACCAGCAACTGCCCGGCAATATGCGCGAAAGCTGCCAGCACGCTGAGGCTGACCGGTCCGAAATAGCGTTGGGGCAGGCGCATGGCCAAAGTCAGCATAGCCAGGCTTGCGAGCGTGCCGGAGAGGCTCAACGCAAAAGCGGGCGAGAGAAAATTACCCAGCAGCAAGCTGCTCGCCAGCACGCGCAGGATGGAAACCCATGCCGCCGTGGCGAAATCGAACCGGTACAGCACATACAACGTAACGATATTGGCAATACCAGGTTTGACGCCGGGCAAGGGCGAAGGGAAGACTGCCTCGGCCAGATGCAGGCCGATGGCCAGTGCAGCCAGTCGCGCGACTTTGTGGTCGTCAGGCGTCGTGGTGATTTCAATAGTTGAGCGAGTCATAATTTTTCTCGCCGCCCAGCAACTCAAGACTGATCTGGTTCGGCAGGCAAACCGCCACCTGCCCGGCGTGCGATAGCCAGCCCTGATGCACGCAATACTGGTTGTGGCAAGGGGACTGGGTAAAACGCACCTGCCCCTGATGGATGGTAATGTGGCTGACGCCCAGCGGCCCCGGCACTTCGATGCTGCGATCCTGCGCCAGGCTGAACGTGGCAAATATGCCGCTGCGGTCACGGATTTGCAGTTTGGCGGCATGCTCCGGGCGCCACAGGGTCGCGAACAGCACGACCACTACAGCCATGCTGATGCCCAACACCAACCAGTCACCGGACAGCGGCCTAGGGAATGATTTCCAGCGGGACATTTTTTTCTACCAATTGCAGGCGCTGCTGCATGGCCTGGGTCATATGCAGCTTGCCTTGGCCATCGACCAGCAGGGCGTGGGCAATGCCCATGGCCGCAGCAGCTTGCCGCCAGCCGGCCACGCCTGAAATGAAAATGGGTTTCGAGGCGGCATCGGACAGCGTACCGGCCTGATTGCCAGGGGGCACAAGGATAGTCACCGCCTGGATACCCTGTACCGGGTAACCGTTGCGCGGGTCGATCAGGTGGCAGTAGCGTTTGCCGTCCAGCTCGAAATACCGTTGATAGTCGCCCGAGGTGCCGATCGCCCAGCCATCCGGCAAATCCAGCGTCGCCATCGGACCGGGCTTGCGCGGGTGCTGAATGCCAACGCGCCAAGGGTGTTCGCCATGCTGCCCGAGCGCGAGAATATTGCCGCCGATATTGATCAGCGCGCCATGTACTTTTTCATGGCGCAGATAGCCCGCGGCGAGGTCGAGCGCATAGCCTTTGGCGTAGCCACCCAGATCCACCTTCACCATGCGATTGCGGCTGGATGCCTGCCCGTTCTCGATGACGATGTCCGTCATGCGAGGTGCCGCCTTGGTCAACGCGTCGATTTGCTGTGGATCAGGATTGAGCGGTGTGAACTCGTCGCGCTGGAACCCCCACAAGTTGATCAGGCCACCGATCGCCGGGTTGAAAATTTCACCCGAACGCTCGGAGATTGCCGTGGCATCCGTCAGAATGGCCGCCAGTTCCGGCGAGACCGGTGCCGTTTTACCCTGTGCAAACGCCATATTGAGCTTGTAGAGCTCGCCACCGGGTTTCCACGCATGCAACTGGGAATGCAGCCGCTGGAATTCCTGCTCGACATGGCTCGCCAACATCCGCGCCCGCTCTTCGGGTTCACCGTAGATACTGATGTCGACCAGCGTACCAAACACATAGGTTTGGGATTGGTAAAGCGGTTCGCGCCCGCAGCCGGCAAGCAGCAACGCGAGCAGGATCAGGCAGCGGTGCATGTGCGTTCCAGCGCATCCATGAAAAGGACGGCCGGGTCGCAATCAGTCTGGGCAGCGATTTCGACCATGCCGGTCGGGCTGGTGACGTTGATCTCGGTCAGGTGGTCGCCGATGACATCGAGACCGACCAGGAACAAACCGGCTTTTTTCAGTTCCACCCCAACCGTCTCGGCAATTTGCCGATCACGCAAAGAAAGGGGCTGGGCCACGCCCGTGCCGCCCGCAGCCAGGTTGCCGCGAGTTTCGCCCGGCTTGGGAATGCGCGCCAGGGCATAGGGCAACGGCGTACCGTCGATCAGCAGAATGCGCTTGTCTCCAGCCTTGATCTCCGGCAGGTAGCGCTGCGCCATCACGGTGCGGCGATCGTAGTGGGTAATGGTCTCAAGAATCACGCCGATGTTATGGTCTTCCCGGTGCAGGCGGAATACGCCGCTGCCGCCCATGCCGTCCAGCGGCTTGACCACGATATCGCCACGTTCTGCCAGAAAATCGCGAATTTCATCGCTGTTGCGCGTCACCAGGAATTCCGGGGCAAATTGCGCAAAACGCGCCACCGACAATTTTTCGTTCCAGTCGCGAATCGACCGGGGACGATTGAATACGCGCGCACCCTGCTGTTCGGCGATTTCCAGCAGGTAAGTGCTGTAGACGTACTCGCTATCGAAGGGCGGATCTTTGCGCATCAGAATGGCATCGAACGCCTCGGGCGCCTGCTCGGTTTTTTCGCCCAAGCGATACCAGGAAGCAGCTTCCCGAAAATGGAATTCCGACGATTGCAGCCGCACAGCTCCGCCGCGCAAGAGCAGGCCGGACTGCTCTGCCACGAACAGGGCATGGCCACGCCGCGCCGCCTCGCGCATGATGGCAACGCTGGTGTCTTTATAGGTCTTGAGACCGTCGAGCGGATCGAGAATGAGCGCGATTTTCATGGCGCGGAATTATGGCGCGGTTTCTTCCAGCTCGATACTGGCCGCCAACAGCGCGAGACGCGCAATCACGCCGTAGGCGTAGAAACGGTTGGGCGCGGCATCCGGTTTGCCGGCGCAATCCGGCAGCGAGCATGAAGTCTCGAAGGCCAGCGGGACAAAGTGCATGCCCGGGGCGTTGAGGTTCTCATCGATGCCGCGCCCGGTGTGCACGCGATAGAAACCGCCCACGACATAATGGTCGATCATGTAGATCACCGGCTCAGCCACCGCCTCATGCATGTTCTCGAAGGTGTACACCCCTTCCTGGATGATGACTTCCTGCACCGGCAGGCCTTCTTTCACCACCGACATCTTGTTACGTTGCTTGCGGTTCAGGCCGCGCACATCGTCCGGGCTTTTCACCGTCATGATGCCCATGCCGTAGGTGCCGGCATCGGCCTTGACGATGACGAACGGCTCTTGGTCAACGCCGTATTCGCGGTATTTGGTGCCGATGCGCGACAGCAGGTCGGACACCTGTGCCGCCAGACAATCTTCACCCACGCGCGCCTGAAAATCGATCTTGCCGCAGGTGGCGTATATCGGGTCGACCAACCAGGGGTCGATACCGATCAACTCGGCGAACTCCCTTGCCACCCGCGTATAGGCTGCGAAGTGACGCGACTTGCGCCGTACCGCCCAACCGGCATGCAAGGGCGGAATCACCGATTGCTCGAGGTTTTGCAGTATCTCCGGGATACCGCCGGAAAGGTCGTTGTTCAACAGCACGGCGCAGGAATCAAAACCGTCCAGCACCAGCCGGTTGCCTTTGCGCTGCACCGGCTCCAGCAGCAATTCACCGCCGTTGGGAAGCTCCAGGC
>DAIDAS010000035.1 GCA_027310505.1 bacterium | reverse complement strand
TCGCTAAAGGAAGCCAGCTTGCTGGATTGCACGATAGTTCCGGCTCTGGATGGGACATTCGAACTGGGACTGACGGCGCAGGCTACCGATGGACGCCAGACTTCTGTGACGGGGAGATTTGACTATCTACAAGAGATTGGCGAGTTTCCTATCGCGTTTGCTGCAGGTGACAAACTGTCTGCCACGACGCAAGTTATTACGCCATCGATTCTGCTTGATCATCTTGCTGCCGGTTATGATTTCACTGAAGCAAGTAAAAGTTATGCGAGCGAGCTTGCGAAGCATGCTGCCCCCCGCGTTGCTTTTACGTTACTGAGTTCATCCATTCTTGGCGGTGGGCCAGCGATTCTCTTGCGATATGCACACTGGCTGATTGAGTTGGGGGTGGAGGTCGCAATTTACTCAAACGACACACCACCGGCCTGGGCTGATCTGGGGGGGGTGATTTTTCACCATCTGCCCGATGATGTGGAGCGCTATCGCGCAATTACCGAGCCGGTGGTCATTGTATATTCCATTTTCGAGCTGGTACATCTGCTGCGTCATGGCGATATGGCGGGGAAGTGCGTTTACCACCTGTGCCAAGGGGTCGAAGACTTTAACTATCATGGTGCGGATTATCCATCGCTGATCGCACCCAAGCCGATTTTCCAGATACTGAATTCGATCCCGGTCGCACGGCTTGGAGTTTCTCCTCATGTGCAGAAACATTTCCGGGACGAATATAAGCAGGGCGTTGGTCGCATCATCAATGGAATCGATCTGGGGCTTTACCGCTCGCGCGGGATACGACCAATGAATCCCGACTACATCCGAGTGATGATCGTCGGCAATCCCAACCGCTTGCTGAAAGGCGCCGAAGACGTCAAGTCAGCCTTGCGCCTCTTGGCAAACCGGCATCCGGAATGGCATTTCCATCTGATGATCGTCTCAGGTCAGCAAATTGCACAAGCCGATGCCGAACGGAATGTCGAAGGATTCGGTGTCTCGGTCTACGTGCAACAGACGCAGTCGCAGATGCGTGATCTTTACCGTAGTGCCGATATATTCATCAATCCAGCCTGGTACGAAGGTTTTGGCCTCCCTACGCTGGAGGCGATGGCCTGCGGGGTACCTGTTGTGCAGGTTGACAACCGGGGGCTGGATGACGTTATTTTACATGGTCGCGATTGCCTGGTAGTGCCGCCACAGAATCCTCAATCGATGGCGGACAGTATCGAGCAGGTTGTCCTGAGCCGGCCGTTACGCGAAAGCCTGCTGGAAAACGGTTTCAATACGGCTGCCGAGTATTCCTTAAGCACCCAGTTTCACGAGTTTGTCGAGGTTTTCGAGGATGTTCTGAAGCTGCCCTTCGATGGATTCCAGGTCCAGTCCGTGGCGCGCAAGTTGCGTCAGGCGCCCATGCAAAAAATACTGGCAGACGAAAGCGAGTTCTCAACCCCGCTGTTTTCGGTTCTTGTGCCAACCTACAACCAGGCCCATTTTTTACCGGATGCACTGGAAAGCCTGCTCGCACAAACCTACCAGAACTGGGAGGCTATCGTCGTCAATGACGGTTCGACGGATGAAACCGCCAATGTGCTTGCAGAATATGCAAAACGGGATCATCGCATCCGTGTATTCCATAAGCGCAATGGCGGAGTGGGCTCGGCACTGAACGAGGCATTGCGCCATGCGCATGGCCAGTGGATATGCTGGCTGTCCTCCGATGACAAGTTCCTGCCGAACAAGCTGGATGTGCATTTGAAGGCGATTGAAGAATACCCCGACATTCATTTCTTCCATACGAACTTCTACTTGCTCGAGGAAGAAACCGGCAGGCTAATGGCACCTGCATATGATCCTGAGGAGGCTATCCCTGCCCGTGAGTTCCAGGTGCTCAAGTTCTTTTTTGATAACTACATCAACGGGATCAGTGTTGCCATCAACCGTGAGTTGTTCGAGGAGTGCGGGTTTTTCGATGAGCGGTTGCGCTACGGGCAGGATTTTGCGATGTGGCTGAAACTGCATGCACGTCACCCGTCGCTTTATTTGCGAGATGTTACTTGCGTGACCCGCCTGCATCCGGGGCAGGATACACGCAACTTTACAGAGGCCGGCATTCTCGATTCGGCTTCGGCTTGCCTCGATTTCCTCAACGAGCATGGTTTTGCCGCATTGTTCCCGAACTGGGAGCTGACTGATTTCCAGAATGCGCTCAATGCTTGTGTGCAGTCCATGCGCCTTGTCACAGACAAGGCGTCTTTCCTCTCGAAATCCGGGTTCTCTGCAGCGTTGGTGGATAGGTTGCGGGAGTGGCTGGCAACAAATGTCACGGGTGACCTGCGTGACCGGTTGCGCCCCAGCATTGTGTCGGAAGCCGAGAACCTGCTGAAGGGTGAACTTACTCATGAGCTGGCGGTGGCATTGCATGGCCTGGGACAGTCGTACGGCCGCTCATTCAAGTATAAGCCGCGTGAGCGTGAGGCATGCCTGCAGCAGCAGCGCAAATGGCTGCTCAAGAACAAGGAGGACGATCAGGCCGCAGCGATCGAAAAGTATCTCGCATTGTTGCAGCG
>DAIDAS010000034.1 GCA_027310505.1 bacterium | reverse complement strand
CCCCAAGCCGTTGCGCGACCTGTTGCAGCAGTAAATCGCCAGTGCCGTGGCCGAGGGAGTCGTTAAGCGTCTTGAAATGATCCAGGTCAAGAAACAGCAACGCCCCTTGTTGGCCGCTACGGGTGCTGGAGGATAACGCCTGCTGGAGCCGGTCGCATAGCAATCGTCGGTTGGGGAGGTGCGTGAGCGGGTCGTAGAAGGCCAGCTGTTCGATTTTTTCAGCGGCAGCTTTGCTTTGGGTAATATCGTTGAGGGTGGCGACATAATTTGTGAGATTGCCGTTCTCATCCGTCACAGCGGTGACGGTGATGTGATCCGGATAGACTTCGCCGTTCTTGCGTCGATTCCAGACCTCACCCTCCCATGTCCCGGTGCTGCGGACTCCTTCCCACATCGTAGCGTAGAGGTTTGCGTCATTTCGTCCCGAACTGAGCATGCGCGGGTTCTTGCCAATCACTTCTTCTGTGGCGTAACCGGTCGTGGCGGTAAAGGCACGGTTCACTCGCAGGATATTGCCGTCGGCATCCGTGATGAGCATGCCTTCCTGCGATTCGAAAGCCGTGGCGGCAATCAGCAGTTCAGACTCAGCCCTTTTGCGGTCGGTAATGTCACGGGATAGCATGATAAATCGGTTACCGGACTGATCTGGAACCGATGACATGGATGTGGAGAGCTCAAACCAGCACTCTCCATGAGGCAGGCTCAACCGAATAACCTGTCCATGCGAGTATCCATGTTTCTCAGCCATCCTTAACGCAGCCATGACCGTATTGGCCGCTTCGGGCGCCAGCATCTCGTGGACTGTTCTGCCGAGAAGTATTTCCCTTTGGGCAGCAAGCAGTTTTTGATCATGTGCCCAGATATTGAGATATTCGCCATTCTGGCCCAGTTCGAACAGCAAGTCAGGGATGGCTTCCAGTGTGGCTTTCAGCTGTCTTCTCGATGCATGCAGTTGATTGTAAGGACGCTCGATGTGTTCAACGAAGATCGAATAATAAAGAAACAGGTAGGAGATGATCTTATAAACATGCCCCAACAAGTTATACGTATCTGAAAAATCAACGAATCGGGTAAAAAACAATTCGCTCATTGCCATGGAGCAAACTACGCCGATCAACCCAACCGCGTTGAATGGCAAGGGGCTGCGCATGCGTATCCATAGCGCCAGTATTGTCGACAGGTTGAGTGCAATGATCGTGTATTCAAAGTAAATCTTGAAGGGGGTCAATCCCTGGCCGGGGATAAAAACGATTGGCAGCAGATCGGCATGAAACAGGAAGAGCCAGTGCAGGGAAACGACTAGGAAAAGTACTGCGGCAAGCAATAAATAACGCTTGCTTGAGGATGCGCTTGGGTGCCAAGGCTTGATGGCGACCGTAAGCAGCGTGATGGCAGCCAACGAGCTGCGCGGCCAGCCAGAAGTAGATGGCCTTGTTCGGTCCGCTCGGCGTCACAAAATCCGGCATGCCTGTAAATGAAAGCATGTGCGAGAAATCCAGTATCGCCACACCAAGAAACGCACAGGCAATGAACAGAACATTGTTGGGAAGCTCTCGACGGTAGGCATTCCAACCTACCGAAAATACCAGTGACGCAACAACGACAGTAAAGGATTCAAGTATTGTGTGCAACGGCAGGTATTCTGGAATGACGTGAACGCCATACAGTGGTAACGCGATGTTGGCCACCATTAGGACGCTGCCCATCAGCGAAAGCAAAATCGCAACCTTGCGAAACTGTGGCATATGGCTGGAATGAATCACTTATTGATTGCCTTTCTGCACCTATCCTAAACATGACATACCGTCCGTTGAACGGCGTCATGGACCTGGTTCGCTACGCCAATTCGATGGAGCAGATTGCAATCAGCAGCAAGAGCGATTTTTTCATGGTCGTCGTTTTTTTATTTTTGGTTTCCCCGTTCATTCATTACGAGGAATTACGGATACATAGGTCCGAACACTAGCAGCCTAATCACGAGCAATCAATAGGGGGGGGCGAAAAACGCCTGGCTGTGGATGCGACAGCCGGTACTTGGCTAGCTCAGGCACTCTTTTACCGCTTAAGGATACCGATGGTTTTTGACCTTGCTTATCATCGGGGAATAATAATTTTTACTATTGGGTATGTAAGGAATCTTCAGGTAATGCATTTAATTCATGTTTCATGACAAGCCGGAGTGAAATGTCGCGCCTAATCATTGACGTTGCCCCCAACTTGTTTGCTATCGGCGGATTCGTAAATCTTGCCGATTGAGCCACAAGGGTACGATTCCGATTGCAATACCGCCTATGCCAACAATGTTGGTGGTGAGATCAAAAGTGGGGATGCTGTAGAGTGCAATGAAGAAAAGAAACGTGGCGCTCGCTGTCGGCCACAGCACCAGGAACAAGAGATCATATGCCGATTGCAGGGCTCGCCGCCGAAAATGCCAGGCGCACGCAAAACCGGCAAGCCCATAATAAAAGGCTACCTGGAAGCCGATGGCATTGACTGATGCTTTGATGATCTGATTCACGCTCGAAAAATACGAGGACAGGAAAAGGAATACCAACCCAAAACCGGTGATGACCAGTGTCGCCACCCATGGCGTTCGCCAGGTTTTATGGAGGAGCGCGTAGCGGCGGTGGAGTACCCCATCGCGCCCCTTGGCGTACATGGTCCGAGTGAATTGCAGGATGGAGGTTTCCAATGTACCTACGGTACTCAGCATGACCGCGATGACTGCCATGTAGCTCCAAGGCTTGGGAAAGAGCTTCTCGGAAACCGCCAGGACGATGTTGGTGCTGGATCGCTCTATTTCCTGGTCGCTCAGTACCAGGAGTGTGACAGCCGCGAAGGATATGAACATCAGCAGGACGATCACCATCGCCCACAGGGCACCACGTCCGGGCGCGTGCGTTGCGTTGCGCGTTTCTTCGTTGAGATTGACGGTGACGTCCCAGCCCCAGAAGAAGAACAGCGCTGTCAGTGCGCCGGTGGCAAATAACTGCGGCGTGAACGCTGAAGCGGAAAACCAGGCGATCACCAGTGGATGAGCCGGCCTGGCACTATATTGGATGATTGCGGTAACAATAATCAGCAACAGGATGCCGATCTCGATCGTCGTCATGAGCACCTGCGTATAACTGGTCGGCTTGATGCCTTTGACGATAATTGCACTTACCGCCAGTAACCACCCGGCGGCCACAAAAGTTACCCAGGCCGGATCGCTCGCAAGCTCAGGCCGGATCAGGCTTAATGTTGCGGTGGCTGCAGGAATGGTTCCCGAGACCATAAATACAGCGGAAGCCACAAGAAGTGCCCAGCCGGCAAAGAACCCAAGGATCGGATGAAAAACCTTGCCAACCCATGCGTACGAGGCGCCAGCATTGGGGATGATGCGGTTCAAGTGAATATAGGCGAATGTTACGCCGAACATAATGAGGCCGCAGTAGAGCAGGGACGCCGGGGAGAGTATTCCAACCGCCGCCACCAGTGTTGCTGTTGTCGCCGCGATGCTGAATGCCGGTGCCGTCCCAGCTACGCCCATGATGATGGATTCGCTGACGCCGAGAGCATCTTCGTGGAGTCGTGTATTCTCTTGCGTCATAGATACTCCCAGATCACTACTCCGGTAGCATATCGCGATGAGCTGTTGGCTCCAACCACATTATTTGGCTTGCCTGCCCCTTACATAGCTCGATCCAAATTCATCGTCTAATCGTCTTGAAACGGCCATTACCAACCAGTGATAGATAAAAAGCAGCTGACCAAGATTTAAACCTCATGATTGCAATCGTATAAATTGATAGCCTAGTAAAAAAGTAGGTTTTGCCCAAGGCTCGGGTATGAAATCCCGCCAGAGGGAGGAGACGTAAACCACCATTGGAAATAAATCGGCATTAGTTGCTCTACGTAGCTATTGATGCCACTGCTATGCTTCAACAATATCGCGTTTTAAGCTCGTTACGAATGCTGCAAACTCTTCGCATTCCTGCTGAGGAATCTCAAAAAACTTCATCGTATCTTCAGCATGTTTCACGAATGTCGACCAGTCTGATTCACTGACGTTCATCCCTTCGTGAGATAGTTTTATTTCCCGACCAGTGTAGTATATCGGGCCACCGGCTCTGGAACTCAAAAAGTCAATTGACAGCTGTTTCTCTCGTGCCAATCCATCCGTACCCCGGTTCTGCCAAAAACGTCCTAGTTGTGCGTCGGCCTGTAAACGTGGCATCAAGTTATTAACAAAAGCCGTGATACCGTCATAACTACCTAGACGCTCATAAAGCGATTTCTGTTTCATGGGATTTTTCTTTTCTGATTAAATTAATGATGCACAATCTGTGAAACTTGCAAACACTTTCAAACACGTGATTACGCTAAGCCAACGGGCGTGCAAACAATCTTGCTTTCGCACGCCCCCTGTCCCATTGCGACTATGTTATTTGCAAAGTTCGCCTGAATATCGAACGACGACCTTTCCTTCTTTCAATTTCATTAATCCGAAGCTGTTGAATTTGCCCTTGTAGCCAGCATAAGCACCTTGCGACTCAACTACGTTATAGGTAATCTCAATCATGTAGGCCTGATCTTTTCCAGAAACCGCTGTCAATATCGCTCGGTCCTTTGTTTTCAATGAACCATCTTTGTCGCTAAGGAAGTTGTGTTCCATATCAAGAATTAGTCCATTTTCAGTTTTTTCCTGGTTGACTACTTTGGCGTTGGCGGCTGTAAAAGCACCGTTCAGCACCGCGACAAAATGGGTTTCATCTATCGCATTGCCAAGCCCTGTTCCGCCAATCGGCATGCATTGGCTATCTGCTGCATAGGCATTGAAGGTGATTGCAGCTAATGTGGCTGTGGATAATGTGATTGTCATGATTTTTTTTAACATGAAGTAGTACTCCTGCGTTATTCGAAGTAATGGAGGGCCGCACAGTGGCGTTAGCCCTTGGCGATGGCCTCTCCAAGTTCCGTATTCGTCATTGCCTGACCTGCAATGCCCCATGCACCATCAACCGCATGCACGACATTCACCC
>DAIDAS010000007.1 GCA_027310505.1 bacterium | reverse complement strand
GCTGGGGCGCCCCTACAGCATCAGCGGGCACGTTGCGCATGGCGATAAGCTGGGACGGCAGCTGGGCTACCCGACCGCCAACATTTACATGCTGCACGACAGGCCGCCGCTTTTTGGCATCTATGCGGTAAAATTGAGCGGTTTGGGCGCGCAGTCATTGCCGGGGGTGGCCAGCCTTGGCGTGCGGCCGACGATGAAGGACAATGGCAAGCCGTTGCTGGAAGTGCATCTGTTTGATTTTGATCTTGATATCTACGGTCGCCACGTGCGCGTACACTTCCTCAAAAAGCTGCGAGACGAAGCCAAATTCCCCAACCTGGAGGCGCTGAAGCGCCAAATTGCCGCCGATGAACAGGCGGCCAGAGATTACTTTAAGAACGAACATGACTGATTACAAAGATACGCTGAACTTACCGGATACCCCGTTCCCCATGCGCGGCGACCTCGCCAAGCGCGAACCGGCGTGGGTACAAGCCTGGCAGGACAAGCAGCGGTATCAGAAGATTCGCGCCGTCGCCAAGGGCCGTCCCAAATTCATCCTGCACGACGGTCCGCCCTATGCCAACGGCGACATCCATATCGGTCACGCGGTCAACAAGATCCTCAAGGACATTATCGTTAAATCCAAGACGCTGGGCGGCTTCGACGCCCCCTATGTGCCGGGCTGGGATTGCCATGGCCTGCCGATCGAACTGGTGGTCGAAAAGAATCACGGCAAGAATATCGAGCCCGCCAAATTCCGCGAACTGTGCCGGGAGTATGCAAAACAGCAGGTCGAGCGCCAGAAGGCCGACTTCATCCGGCTGGGCGTGCTGGGCGATTGGGGCAACCCGTACCTGACCATGGATTTCAAGACCGAGGCCGATATCATGCGCGCACTCGGCAAAATCTACGCCAACGGCTACCTGTATCAGGGCTCCAAGCCGGTGCACTGGTGCGTGGATTGCGGCTCCGCGCTGGCCGAGGCCGAAGTCGAATACGAAGACAAAAATTCTCCCGCCATCGATGTCGGCTTCAAGGTGGTCGATAACGCCGCGCTGGGCAAGGCTTTCGGCATCGGCAATACCCCGGAACCGGCTTATGCCGTGATCTGGACCACCACGCCGTGGACGTTGCCCGCCAACCAGGCGGTATGCGTGCATCCGGAACTGACCTACGATCTGATCCAGACCCCGCACGGTTTGCTGATCCTGGCGCGTGAACTGGCCGAGGCCGCGCTCAAGCGCTACGGCTTCGAAGCTGTGGAAGTGATCGCCAACTGCCAGGGTGCGGCACTGGAGCATCTCAGGCTGCAGCACCCGTTCTTCGACCGCCAGGTGCCGGTGATTTGCGGCGACCACGTCATCACCGATGCCGGTACCGGCTTGGTGCACACTGCCCCGGCCCACGGCCTGGAAGACTATGCGGTGGGTATGCGCTACGACCTGCCTGTGGACAATCCGGTGGATGACAACGGCAAGTTCTTTGCCTCGGTGCCGCTGTTCGCGGGCATGAGCGTGTGGGATGCCAACAAAGTCGTCATCGAAACGCTCGCTACGAATCATGCGCTGCTTTGCTCCGCCCGCCTGAATCACAGCTACCCGCACTGCTGGCGCCACAAGACACCGGTGATCTTCCGTGCCACGCACCAGTGGTTCATCGGCATGGGCCAGCACGGCACCGACGGCCAGACGTTGCGTGGCGTTGCCAATGCCGCGGTTGCGCATACGCAGTTCTTCCCGAGCTGGGGCCGTGCACGCCTGGAGGCCATGATCAAGAACCGCCCGGACTGGTGCGTGTCGCGCCAGCGCAACTGGGGCGTGCCGATGCCGCTGTTTGTGCACAAGGAGACCGGCCAGCCGCATCCCAACACCGAAGCGCTGCTGGAGAAAGTCGCGCTGCAGGTCGAACAGCGCGGCATCGAAGCGTGGTTCTCGCTGGATGCCGCCGAATTCCTCGGCGCGGATGCGGCCGAATACAAGAAGGTGACCGACACCCTCGACGTCTGGTTTGATTCCGGTGCTACGCACTATGCCGTGCTGCGCCGTCGCGAAGACCTGAACCATCCGGCGGACCTCTATCTGGAGGGCTCCGACCAGCACCGCGGCTGGTTCCAGTCGTCGCTGCTGACCGGCTGCGCCATTGATGGCCGCGCACCTTACGAAGCGCTGCTGACACACGGCTTCGTGGTCGATGGCAACGGCCACAAGATGAGCAAATCCAAGGGCAACGTCATCGCGCCGCAAAAGGTGATGGACACCTACGGCGCCGACATCCTGCGCCTGTGGGTGGCCTCGACCGACTACTCCGGCGAGCTGACCATCTCCGACGAAATCCTCAAGCGCGTGGTCGAAAGCTACCGCCGGATTCGCAATACCCTGCGCTTCCTGCTGGCGAACCTGGCCGATTTCGATGCGGACAAGGACATGCTGCCGGTGGAGCAATGGCTGGAGATCGACCGCTATGCGCTGGTGATGACACAGGCGCTGCAAGCCGAGATGCTGGCCGCCTACGAGCGCTATGAGTTCCACGTCGTGGCGCAGAAGTTCGTCGGTTTCTGCTCCGAAGACCTGGGCGGCTTCTATCTCGACATCCTGAAAGACCGGCTGTACACCTCGGGTGGCGATTCCCAATCGCGCCGCGCTGCACAGAGCGCGCTGTGGCATGTCACGCAGAGCCTGCTCAAGCTGATGGCGCCGATTCTGAGTTTCACGGCCGAAGAGGCCTGGATGGATGTCGGCGGGCAGCCGGAAGACAGCGTGTTCCTGCACCAGTGGCACCAGTTCCCGGCCACGCAGGATGAGCTGCTGGCCAAGTGGGGGCGGATTCGCGAGTTCCGTGCCCGCGTCACCAAGCAGCTGGAAGAAGTGCGTGCCGCAGGCGGCATCGGATCATCGTTGCAGGCCGAACTGGATGTCTACGTTTCTGGCGACCAATACGACATACTGGCAAGCCTGGGTGACGACCTGCGGTTTGTGCTGATTACCTCCCGTGCCACCCTGCATCGTGTCATGAGCGAAGCCGACGAGAAGATCGTGGTCACGCCGAGCACGCACCAGAAATGCGAGCGCTGCTGGCACTATCGTGCCGATGTCGGTGCAGATGCCGCGCATCCGCAGATTTGTGGCCGCTGCACATGCAACCTGCACGGTGACGGCGAGCCGCGCAGCCATGCTTAAGTGGCTGGGCGTCAGCGTCGTCGTCATCGCGCTCGACCTTTACACCAAGCGCCTGATCGAGTCGTTTCTTGCTTACGGCGATCATTGGCACGTCACATCGTTTTTCGATCTGGTGCTGTTCCACAACGAAGGCGCTGCGTTCAGCTTTCTGGCGGCAGCTGGAGGTTGGCAGCGCCTGTTTTTCAGCGCCTTTGCCATCCTGGCGTCGGCGGTGATCATTCATCTGCTACGCAAGCATCCCGAAAAGAAACTCTTCTGCTTTGCGCTGGGTCTGATACTTGGAGGTGCGCTCGGCAATCTGTACGATCGGCTCACGCTGGGGCATGTGGTGGATTTCCTGTTTTTCCACTATCAGAGTCTGTACTGGCCTGCCTTCAATGTCGCCGATTCAGCGATTTTCTGCGGTGTCGTGCTGTTGCTGTGAGAAGAACTGAAGAAGCCCGCCTCGGGTAAGCCGTAAGTCGGACACGCGCTGCCCGACTAACAGGTACGCCTTTCAGG
>DAIDAS010000461.1 GCA_027310505.1 bacterium | reverse complement strand
GTACAGCAACGACTCGATCAGGCCACCCCACATGCTGGAGCGCATCACGCTCATATTGCTGGCAATCGGGTTACGCAGGCGGATCGGCATCTCGTTGCCCTGCAGGTTACGTTCCCAGGCCTCATCCACAAAGCTGTAGGTCACCGCTTCGCGGTAATCAGCGGCAACCAGGCTGCGACGCAAATCGGCAACACTCAACCGGCTCTCGTTAGCCGGCAACATGTTCAGCGCCGATTGCGGCGGAAGTGCCGGCACATGCTCGTAGCCATGCATGCGGACAATTTCCTCCACCAGGTCTTCTTCAATCGAAAGGTCGAAGCGGTAGCTAGGTGGTGTTACATAAATTTCTTCGCCGGAGGTGGTGAACGCAAACTGCAAGCGGGTGAGCTGTTCGCTCACGATCTCGTGGTTCAGCGGGATGCCAAGGATAGCCTGCGCCTTGCTGACGCGCAGGCGGATCGGGTTTCTGGAAGGCAACGCGGACGTTTCTTCCGTGACTGGCCCAGCCGCGCCGCCACAGACCTCCTGGATAAGCTGGGTCGCACGCTCCAGCGCCTGGCGGGTGGCGGCAAAATCAACGCCACGCTCGAAACGGAAGGAGGAATCAGTGGAAAGCCCAAGCCGACGCGCCTTGCCAGTAATCGCCGCGGGTGCGAAGAAGGCACTTTCGAGAAAGATGTCAGCCGTGCAGTCGGAAACCGCACTTGTCGCTCCGCCCATGATGCCGGCCAGCGCGAGGGCGCCGCTGTCGTCGGCAATGACCAGCGTGTCAGACCGCAATGCTGCGGTTTGCCCATTGAGCAATTCTATTTTTTCGCCGTCGCGGGCAAAGCGCACGCGCACATCGCCCGACAGCCTGTCGAGATCGAACGCATGCAGCGGCTGCCCCATTTCGAGTAGCACGTAATTGGTGATGTCGACCACGGCACTGATACTGCGCAGACCGCTACGCTCAAGTCGCCGCACCATCCAGCCAGGCGTTTTTGCAGTCGCATTCACACCGCTGATCACGCGACCGCAATAACGCGGGCAAGCTTCCGGCTGTTCGACTTTGACAGTCTTTTGATCCTGATGCTGCACAGCAGCAGCCGGTATCTGCGGCAAGTTCAGCGCGGCACCCGTCAATGCCGACACGTCGCGCGCCACGCCCAGGATACTCAGGCAGTCGCTTCGATTCGGGGTGAGCTTGAGGGTGAACAGCTTGTCGTTGAGGTCGAGGTATTGGCGAATGTCCTGGCCCACCGGCGTATCTTCAGGCAGCTCCAGCAGCCCGCTGCTTTCCTCGGCCAGTCCAAGTTCTTTCGACGAGCACATCATGCCGAAGGATTCGACTCCGCGCACCTTGGCCTGCTTGATGTTGAATCCGGGCAGCACGGCACCGACCAGAGCGCAAGGCGCCTTCAGGCCGGCACGTGCATTGGGCGCACCGCAGACAATCTGCAACGGCTCGGCCTGCCCGACATCAACGCGGCATATCTGCAGACGGTCTGCATCGGGATGCTTTTCTGCACTGATGATTTGCGCCACCACGACGCTGTTGAAATCCGGGGCGACACTTTCCAGCGCCTCCACTTCGAGACCCGCCATGGTCAGGACATGATCGAGTTCCGCGCTGTTCAGCGCCGGATTGACAAAGGCACGCAGCCAACTTTCAGAGAATTTCATAGCGGCTCAGGAAAACTGTTTAAGGAAACGCAGATCGTTATCGAAAAACAATCGCAAATCGTTGACGCCATAGCGCAGCATGGCAAGGCGCTCGACACCCAGCCCGAACGCGAAGCCGCGATATTTTTCGGCATCGATACCGACATGGCCCAGCACGTTGGGGTGCACCATGCCGCAACCGCCGATCTCAAGCCAGCCGCCGTTCCAGCTCATATCCATCTCGGCCGACGGTTCGGTGAACGGGAAGAACGACGGGCGGAAACGCACCTCCAGGTCGTCGCGCTCGAAGAAGCGCTGCAGGAAATCCTGCACCACGCCCTTGAGATTGGCAAAGCTCACCTGTTCGTCGACCCACAAGCCCTCCACCTGGTGGAACATGGGCGAATGGGTGGCATCGGAATCCACGCGGTACACGCGTCCCGGCGCGATGATGCGCAACGGCGGCTGCCGGTTCTGCATGTAATGCACCTGCACCGGCGAAGTGTGGGTGCGCAGCACGTGCTGCTCGTCCACGTAAAAAGTATCGTGCATGGCACGCGCAGGATGATCTTCCGGGATATTCAACGCAGTAAAATTGTAGAAATCCGTCTCGATTTCGGGGCCTTCGGCCACTTCGAAACCGATGGAATGGAACAGTTCTTCAATGCGCTGCAAGGTCAGCGTCACCGGATGCAAGCCGCCCTGCGACTTGCCGCGTGCGGGCAGCGTGACATCCAGGGTTTCGGAAGCGAGCTTCTGCGCCTGTTCCGCCGCCAGGATCGCGTCGCGTTTTTCCTGCAACGCCTGCTCCACGCCCTGCTTCACCACATTGATGGCCGCACCGGCCGCGGGACGCTCTTCGGCAGACAGCTTGCCCAAGCCCTTGAGCAGATCGGTCAGCGCGCCGCTCTTACCCAGAAAGCGCGCCTTGGCTTGCTCCAGGTCCACCAGATTACTGCAAGCGGCGAACTCACGCTGTGCATCCGTCAGAATTTGTTCTAGATTTTGCATGGCTCAGTTACTTTGTCGAAAAAAAAGGAGGCCGCAAAGCCTCCTTTTTCTGTGTGCTACCGTTTAAGCAGCGCCGAGGCCAGACTTCGCCATTTCAGCAAACTTGGCAAATGCCGGCTTGTCGAAAACGGCCAGATCGGCCAACACCTTGCGATCCACTTCAACAGCAGACTTCTTCAGACCGTTCATGAAACGGCTGTAGGTCAGGCCGCACTCGCGGGCGCCGGCATTGATACGGGCGATCCACAGGGCGCGGAACTGGCGCTTTCTTTGACGACGGTCGCGGTAAGCATACTGACCTGCCTTCATCACCGCCTGTTTGGCGATGCGGTATACGTTCTTGCGACGACCACGGTAACCCTTGGCTGCGTCCAAAACCTTCTTGTGACGTGCACGGGCGATTACACCACGCTTGACTCTTGGCATCTTCTCTCTCCTTGATTACTGAGTCGGCATCATGGCGCGTACGCGCTTGACGTCGGTTGAAGAAATGATGGCCGTGCCGCGCAGCTTACGCTTTTGCTTGGTGGTCTTCTTGGTGAGGATGTGACGCAGGTGCGAATGGGTACGCTTGACCTTGCCATTCCCCAGGAACTTGAAGCGCTTTTTAGCGCCGCTCTTGGTTTTCATCTTGGGCATTTCGGACTCCTAAATTAATCTGAATAAAAGCGATCGGGCATGCCTTGGGC
>DAIDAS010000051.1 GCA_027310505.1 bacterium | reverse complement strand
CGCTCATGCGCTGCACGCGGGCCTCGTCGTTCATCAGCGCCCAGATCGTGGAACGATGATCGTCGGCCGCCAGCAGGTGCAGGTCAGCCAGCCTGAGCCCGCACCAAGGGGCGCGCAGGATGGCCAGCCAATGCACGCGGTCGGCGCGGTGATGCAAGGCATGGGTGAGTGCCAGCAGATCCTGCACGATCTGGCGCCCGGCCAGCGCCTCGATTTCCACGGCCTGAAAACGCAAATCGCGGTGATGGCGGCGGATTTCCGCCACCAGCGCTTCCAGATGGCTGCGTGCCCGCACCAGCACGGCGATCTTGCGGTTCGGGTCCTGAGCCCGCTCACGCTGGATGATCCCGGTAATACATTGCGCCTCGCGCACATGCACTGCCTCGGCGGGCGCCTCCCGAGGCAGCACTATCGGATGCACCTGCACCCCGGCCTGGGGTAATGAGTCGCGCGTGGCGACGAAATCACGATAGCTGATCGCGCCCTGCATCACGCTATCCTGCGGCGGGAAAACGCCGGCAAAAACGCGGTTCACCCATGCGACCACTTCCGGGCAGGAGCGGTTGTTGCGGCAAAGTCTCAGCTTGCTCAGGCTGACGTTGTCGATGCCCTGTTCCGCCACGCGCAGGAACAGGCCGACCTCGGCCTTGCGAAAACGGTAGATGGATTGCATCGGGTCGCCCACGCAGAACAGCGTACGCCCGTCGCCTGGCATCCAGCCCTGGGTCAGGCAACGCAACAGCTCCACCTGTGCCGGGCTGGTATCCTGGAATTCATCCACCAGCAAATGCTGGATCCGGTAGTCCAGCCTGAGCGCCAACTCGGTGGGAGAGCCCGAGGTATCTTCCAGCGCCTGCAACGCACGTCGGGAGATTTCGACGAAATCCACCTCGCCCGCCTCCTGAAACACCATCCAGAGTTGCGCGGCAGCCAGATTGAGCAGCTGGGCAAAGATGCCGATGATCTGCCATTCTGCATCGCCGTGACGCGGCTGTGGCAAGCGGCGGATGCGGGCGATAGCCGTTTCGGCGCCTGCCGTTGCCCGCAGGGTTTCGATCACCTCGGCCAGCGCCTCCTTGAATGGCTTGGCGTCATCGGTGGCGGGCAAGCCCATGTTCTTGTCGAAACGGCTGCGCAGCGACTCCGTACCGGTCAGCAGCAAGTCGCTCACCGCTCGCCACATCGGCAGTGCATCCGGGTTGGTCGTCAGTGGGGTTTCCCAATCGGCCAGCAAGGCAATCGGGTGTTCGCAGGCAAGGTTGGATGCGGCAAAACGCGCCACCGGCATGAGTTGGGCCTGCACACGCCGGCTCAGTATGGCTGCGGCCATGTCCAGATCGTTTTCCACCAACTGCCGCAAGGCCTCTTCGGCATCCTCCTGCGCGCTGTGGCGATAGGTGTGATGCAACCACTGGTCGCGCCGCACCAGCATGCCGACAAGCAGTCTCGACAAGCGCCCGAGGTCGTTATCCAGATGCTGCAACGCCCCCGCAACGACGGTCGCCGCTGCGCCATCCTCCTCCAGCAGCGCCAGCGTGCGACGCACAGCCTCTTCATAATGCGAGGTCGCATCCTGGCTCACCCCGGGCTGCGCGCCGAAACGCGACAGCAGCGGCATCTGCCGCGCCAGATGGCTGCTCAACGAGTCGATGGTGTTGATGCGTAACCGGCCTGGCTGCTCCAGCAGGTTCCAGTCATATTTTGCCGAGGTTGCCAGCGCCTCCTGCGCCAAGCCGTAGGTTTTCAGCTTGTGCGGCTGCATCGGAGGAACCCCGCCCGCCGCGATTTTCAGGCTTTCCAGAATGCGCAGCCGCATCTCGGCGGCCGCCTTGTTGGTAAAGGTAATGGCGACGATCTCTTCCGGCTCGCGCACGGTCTGCAGCAGGCGCAGGTAGCGCTGCGTCAGCAGCTCGGTCTTGCCTGCCCCGGCGGGTGCCTCGACGATAAACGATTCCAGCGCCAGCGCCCGTTCGCGGTTGACGGCATCCTCGTGCAGCAACTGTTCGAAGCTATTCATGCGCATGTCCCCAGCGCAGCCAGACGCGCAAACGCCTGTATGTGTCACTTTCGACCGCATCCGGCAACATCACCACGTGCCGTGCCAGACGCCTGCCGGGCAGGCGCAGGTTGAGTACCGTCAGCCACGGCGTGACGAAGCTGCTGCCCTTAACTTCCGCATCGCGCCAGTCATGGGCCCGGGCGAAGCAGCGGAACTCGCCTTTGCTGCCGACTTCCAGCGCGGTAATTGATTGCGACGCCCGCAGCCATGCGTAGTTGTTGAGGGCATAAACCGCAGCATAAATCATCGCCAAAATGCACAACCCCTTGCCCCAAACGGGCAGCGGCAGCAGCCAAACCATCACCACAAACGACACGCATGCGCCGCCCAGCAACAGCGCCAGCAGGCGCGAGGCGCGCAGGGAGACATGCAGCGGCTTCACGCTATAATGGTGCATCGCAATTTTCCGGTTTTAGCTGACATGAACCCTCAATGGCAAGATTTTTTGATCCGTCAGGGCGCGGTACTGGCCGATGGCCGGGTCAGCCATTTCGGCAATCCCGCGCAGGAACGGCGAGCGGCCGCTCAAGGCACTATTATTGCCGATTTATCGCATTTCGGC
>DAIDAS010000453.1 GCA_027310505.1 bacterium | reverse complement strand
CCCAGGCTCAGGTGTCCTGCATCGATGCCCAGGATCGCGGCCGGGGTGCTGGTGATGCGGGCTAGCGCTTCGGGGAGCTTGATCCCGGCGGCATTGGCCCATTTCAGGGTGAGAGGCAGCAGCAGCTCCAGTCCGGTGGCCCCCGCTTCGGCCTCGGCAAAGGGTTGCAGCTTGGCATCTTCATCTACCGGTGTATGGTCGGAGCAGATCGCGTCGATGTCCCCTTGTTTCAGCCCCTCACGCAACGCCTCCAGATCGCGCTGGCTGCGTAGCGGCGGCCGCAGGTGGCAGTTGGCGTCGAAGAAGCCGATGTCATGTTCTGTGAGGTGCAGGTGGTTGGCCGCGATATCGCAGGTAACCGGCAACCCGTGAGCCTTGGCCTGGTGCACCATGACGACGCTTTCACGCGTGGAAAGGCGGCATAGATGGATCCGGGCGCCGGTTTCGGCGGCCAGTCGCAGGATGGTGGACAGGGCGACGGTTTCCGCCGCCGCCGGGATGCCCGCCAGCCCAAGGCGCGAGGCGATTTCACCATCGTGCGCCACGCCGTCCTTGGCCAGATGGTATTCCTCCGGACGCAGCCATACCGTGTAGCCAAACGTTGCAGCGTATTGCATGGCGCGCCACAGGACGCGCGTATCGGTTACCGCCGCATCGGCCTGCGAAAAACCGACGCAACCGGCCTCGGTCAGTTCGCACATTTCCGTCAGATGTTTGCCTTCCAGTTGCCGGGTGAGTGCCCCCAGCGGGTAGACGTGTGCCAGATTGAGCAGCTTGGCGCGGTGCTTGAGCATTTCCACCAGCCCCGGTTCGTCGAGTACCGGGTCGGTATCCGGCGGGCAGGCCAGGCTGGTGATGCCACCGGCCGCCGCAGCTTGCAGTTCGCTTTCCAGTGTGGCCTTGTATTCGAATCCAGGCTCCCGCAAACGGGCGGACAAATCCACCAGGCCGGGGCAGACCACCAGGCCTGTGGCGTCGATCACATGGTTGGCGCTGAAGCCCGCAGGCAGCTGGCCGATACCGACAATCTTGCCGGCTGCGATGTACACATCCTGTAGCGCGTCGATGTTGTTTTTCGGGTCGATCAGGCGGCCGTTATTGATTTGAATTTTCATGCAGCCTCCGTATTGCCGGCAAGAATGCTCATCACCGCCATGCGTACCGCGATGCCGTAGGTCACCTGCGGCAGGATGACGGACTGGTTGCCGTCCGCGACGGAAGAATCGATTTCCACGCCGCGGTTCATCGGCCCCGGATGCATGACGATGGCGTCAGGTTTGGCTAGCGCCAGTTTTTCCTGGGTCAGGCCGTAGCATTTGAAGTATTCCTGCGCGCTCGGCAGCAGCGCTCCGCTCATGCGTTCGTTCTGCAGGCGCAGCATCATCACCACGTCGACATCCTTAAGGCCGGCGCGCATGTCGTGGTAGACCTGCACGCCCAGCTTTTCGACATCCGTCGGCAGCAGGGTTTTGGGGGCGATAACGCGGACTTCCGGCACGCCCAGCGTGGTCAGGGCATGGATTTCGGAGCGTGCCACGCGCGAGTGCAGCACGTCGCCTACGATGGCGACGCGCAGATTGTGCATGTCCGGCTTGTAGCGACGGATGGTGAAGACGTCCAGCAGGCCCTGCGTCGGGTGCGAGTGGCGGCCATCCCCGGCGTTGATGACATGAATGTGCGGCCCTACATGGCGTGCGATGAAATGCGCGGCGCCTGATTGCGAATGCCGTACCACGAACATGTCTGCGTGCATGGCGATCAGGTTGTCCACCGTATCCAGGACGGTTTCGCCCTTGGATTGTGACGAGGTGCCGACGTTGAGGCTGACCACGTCGGCGGACAGCCGCTTGGCGGCCAGTTCGAAGGTGGTGCGGGTGCGGGTGCTGTTCTCGAAGAAGATATTGCACACGGTCTTGCCGCGTAGCAGCGGGACTTTTTTGACCTCGCGTTCGGAAACGCCGGTAAAGGATTCAGCGGTGTCGAGAATTTGGGTGAGAATCGCGCGCGGCAAGCCTTCGATGGAGAGCAGGTGCTTGAGATTGCCGTTTTTGTCGAGCTGCGGATTGTTCATGCGGCCTCGTGCAGTTTGAGATGGAATTGTCCGGCGTCGTCGCGCGCCAGCTCAAGGTTTTCGCCAGGCTGGAGCGCAAGCCTGGCACCGACGATCTGTGCTTCGACCGGCATCTCGCGGCCGCCGCGATCCACCAGCACGGCCAGTGTGATTTTGGCCGGGCGGCCATAGTCGAACAGCTCGTTCATGGCGCCACGGATGGTGCGCCCGGTATACAGGACGTCATCGACCAGAATGATGTGGCGGCCTTCCACATCGAATGAAATGTGCGAGGGCCTGGTTTGCGGATGCAGGCCAATGCGGCTGAAGTCGTCGCGGTAAAAGGAGATGTCGAGCGTGCCGAGCGGGATATGGTCGCCCAGCCTGGCTTGCAGGCGCTCTGCCAGCCAGGCGCCGCCGCTGTGGATGCCCACTAGCGCGGTATTTTCCCCGAGCAGGGGGCGGATATTGTCCGCCAGCTTGGCCAGCAGTTGTTCAGCGTCAGGCAGTTGCATGGGTTTGATCCAGATAACTTTGCAAAATGAGCTGTGCCGCAACCTGATCCAACATCGGTTTTTGCTTGCGCCCGCCGATCCCGGCCTGTTTCAGCGACTGGCTGGCTTCTGCCGAACTCAGGCGCTCATCCACCAGTGCCACCGGCAGGTTGAAGCGGCCATGCAGGCGATTGGCAAATTTGCGGCACAGCCGGCTGAGTTCGTGCTCGGTACCATCCATGTGGCTGGGCAGGCCGACCACCAGTTGTGCCGGTTGCCACTCGGCAATCAGCATGCCGATGGCGTTGAATCGGTCATCGTTGCTTTCGGTTTCGATGGTTTGCAGCGGATGGGCGATGCCGACGATGGTGTTGCCCACGGCAACGCCGATGCGTTTCTCGCCGAAATCGAAGGCCAGCAGCGTTTCAGGCATGCCCCGCCTCATCGGCCAGAGAGGCGAAGTCCACCCCCAGAAGTTGCATCGCGGCGTTGAATTTCTGTTCGTTGGGCAGGTCGAAAATGATTGTATCTTCGGCGGCAACCGTGAGCCAGGCGTTTTGCGCCAGCTCTTCTTCGAGTTGCCCGGCAGACCAGCCGGCATAACCCAGCGTGACCAGCATTTTTTGCGGGCCTGCGCCGTGGGCGCTGGCTTCCAGGATGTCCTTGGAGGTGGTCAGCGCGGTGTCGGCGCTGACGGCGATGGACGATTGCCATTGTCCCACCGGCTGGTGCAGCACGAACCCGCGTTCGATCTGCACCGGGCCACCGAAGTGCACCGGTGCTTGCCCCAGCGCCTTGTCGCTCAATTCGAGGTGGATCTGGTCGAACAGGTCATCCAGACTCATTTCGATGGGACGGTTGATGACCACGCCCATGGCGCCCTGCGCATTGTGTTCGCAGATGTAGGTGACGGAGCGGGCAAAATACGGATCGGTCATGGCCGGCATGGCAATGAGGAAGTGTCCGGTAAGGTTGACGTTTTCCACGGTTGGATTATCGCATAAACAGTATTAGTTGGGCTCCATGTAGCCCGTGACCTCCAAACCGAAGCCAGCCATGCTGGGCATCTTGCGTGGAGTGGCGAGCAGCTTCATTTTTCTGACGCCCAGATCGAGCAAAATCTGGGAACCGATGCCGTAATCGCGCAAATCCTGGCGCGAGCGTACCGGCTCGTCGGCATGCCGGATGCGCTCGACCACCTGTTGGCCGTCTTCGTTGCGGCGCAGCAGGATGATGACGCCGCATTCGGCATCGGCGATGGTTCGTATGGCGCTGAGCACGTTCCACGAGTGGCTGCGGCTGCTGCCATCCAGCAGATCGAATACCGATAATGGTTCATGCACCCGTACCAGCACTTCTTTCTTGACGTCGGGCTCGCCCTTGACCAGTGCCAGGTGCGTCTCGTTAGTGGTGCGGTCATAGTAGGCAATCAGCCTGAATGCGCCGTAAGGCGTTTGCACTGTGCGTTCGGCGGCACGTTCGACCAGCCGTTCGGTCTGGCTTCTGTGCGCAATGAGGTCGGCGATGGTGCCGATTTTCAGGCCATGCTGCTCGGCGAATTCCAGCAGGTCGGGCAGGCGCGCCATGCTGCCGTCCTCCTTGAGGATTTCACAGATGACGCTGGCCGGTTCAATGCCCGCCAGTTGCGCCAGGTCGCAGCCTGCCTCGGTATGTCCGGCGCGCACCAGCACGCCGCCGTTCTGCGCCATCAGCGGAAAAATGTGGCCGGGGCTGACGATGTCGGTCGGCCTGGCATCGCGGGCGACGGCGGCCTGAATGGTGCGTGCCCGATCGGCGGCAGAGATGCCGGTGGTGACGCCTTCGGCCGCTTCGATGGAGACGGTGAAGTTGGTGCCCATGCGCGCGCCGTTTTCGCGCACCATCAGCGGCAGGTTCAGCTGGCGGCAGCGCGGTTCGGTGAGGGTCAGGCAGATCAGCCCGCGCCCGTGGCGCGCCATGAAGTTGATGGCTTCGGGCGTGACGAACTGGGCCGCCAGCACCAGGTCACCTTCGTTTTCGCGATCTTCTTCGTCCACCAGTACGACCATGCGGCCCAGGCGGATGTCTTCGATAATTTCGTTGATCGGGCTGATCACGCAGGTTCTCCTTGCGATTCTGATTCCCACTGCGTCATGCGCTCCACATAGCGGGCGATCTGATCCACTTCCAGGTTGACGCGGCTGCCGACGCCCAAGTGGCGCAGGGTGGTCATCTCCAGTGTGTGCGGGATCAGGTTGATGCTGAAAGTGTCGTGTTCCACGGTATTGACGGTCAGGCTGACGCCGTCGACGGCGATAGAACCTTTGACCGCGATATAGCGCGAGAGTGCATGCGGCGCGCGGATCGAGAGCAGCATGCAGTCACCCAACGGCTCGAAGCGCACCACCTGGCCGACGCCATCGACGTGGCCGCTGACCAGGTGCCCGCCCAGCCGGTCCGACAGTCGTAGCGCTTTTTCCAGGTTGACCGGCTTTTGCGTGTCCAGTCCGACGGTGCAGGAAAGCGTTTCCCTCGATACGTGTACCTGAAACGCGCGTGCGTCGAAGGCGGTCACGGTCAGGCATACTCCGCTGGTGGCGATGGAATCCCCCAGTTTGACGTCGCTCATTTCCAGATCGCCCACGGCGATGTCCAGGCGCACATCGTCTCCCACAGGGGTGATGCGCTCGATCTGGCCTACGGCCTGGATGATTCCGGTAAACATGGGGCGCTATTTTACCAGACCGCCCGCTTCAAGCGGGGGGTTATGCAAGATAGATTGACAGTCTATTCGCTGTGTCAGTCTAATAGAACGATCGTTCCATGGAGGGCGGCCTGTGCAGCAATCCAATACCAGAGAGCGGCTGCTGGACGCGGCTTGCCGGTTGTTTTACAAAAATGGCGTGCATGCCACGGCGGTAGATGCCATTCTGGACGAGGCCGGAGTCGCGCGGCAAAGCCTGTATTTGCACTTCCAGTCCAAGGACGGACTGGTGGGTGCATTTCTGCAAAAGCGCGACGAGCGCTGGCGGACATGGATGAACGATTATGTCGAGTCACACGCTTCAGACCCGCGCGAGCGCCTGCTTGCCTTGTTCGATTTCTTGCGGCACTGGTTTGCCCAGCCGGATTTTCACGGCTGTGCCTTCATCAATATCGCGGCGGAGTTTTCGGACGTTCGCCATCCGTTCCGCCTTATCGCCGCAGAGCACAAGCGGTTGGTGCTGGCATCCAT
>DAIDAS010000452.1 GCA_027310505.1 bacterium | reverse complement strand
TCCCAAGGCTCGCCAGGCCAAATCCAAGGCGCGTTTGAGCCGTTTCGAGGAACTGAATTCGGTCGAATATCAGAAACGCAACGAAACGCAGGAAATCTTTATTCCGCCCGGTGAGCGTCTGGGCGACAAGGTCATCGAATTCAATGGTGTATCCAAGGGTTTCGGCGACCGCCTGCTGATTGATAATCTGTCCTTCAGCATCCCGCCCGGCGCCATTGTCGGCGTGATCGGCCCCAACGGCGCCGGTAAATCCACGCTGTTCAGGATGATCCAGGGCAAGGACACCCCGGATTCCGGCGAAATCATCATTGGTCAGACAGTCAACATTGCGGCGGTGGATCAGTCACGCGAGGGGCTGGAAGACAAGAAAACCGTGTTCGAGGCCATTTCTGGTGGTGCGGATGTGCTTACCGTAGGTCGCTTCGAAATGCCAAGCCGCGCCTACATTGGCCGCTTCAACTTCAAGGGTGGTGACCAGCAAAAGGTTGTCGGCCAGCTTTCCGGTGGCGAACGCGGTCGCCTGCACCTGGCCAAGACGCTGATCGCCGGCGGCAACGTACTGCTGCTGGACGAACCTTCCAACGACCTCGACGTGGAAACCCTGCGTGCGCTGGAAGATGCTCTGCTGGAATTCGCCGGTTGCGTGTTGGTGACGTCACATGATCGCTGGTTCCTCGACCGCATTGCCACGCACATCCTGGCGGCGGAGGGCGATTCGCAATGGACCTTCTTCAACGGCAACTATCAGGAATACGAAGAGGACAAGAGGAAGCGTCTGGGCGAAGAAGGTGCCAAGCCGAAGCGTATCCGCTACAAGCCGATCAGCAGGTAAGAACCTGCCGAAAAAGGCGAGTCCCCCTGATCCGGGTAGAAACCATCACATTATCGGGATGGGGGCTTCTGGCAAAAGGCTACCCATCTTCCTTGGGAGTCCACCAGGCATTTAGACTTTTGCGGAGATTTATTATCTAATGAAGGCCATGCATAAAAAATTCAGCAGGTTTTGATCCACCCCCGATTCTTAATCTCGTTAAACCCAACGGAGAGTTTCATGGCAACTCGCACAAGACGCACTATTGAAGAACGAATCGCCGAAACAGAAGCAAAGCTGAAGGCGCTTCAAGAAGAGGGAAGAAAAATCAAGGCAGCAAAGAAACTCGGGCTGACTAAAGACAGCGCGGGTGTCGCGGAACTGCTGAAGCAGATCGATTCTGTGGCAAAGCAGAATGGCGTTAAGGCGGCAGATGTCATCAAGGCCGTGGCAAAGCTCAAGCGTACGGGCCTGGTGATCGAGCACAAATCAACACGATTTGACGATGTGATGGCCCTGTAACCTGACGTAACCCGGATAATATGTTCTGACGTCGATTCCCGGTGCATGGTGCTCGATTCGGGTGCCATATGCAGTGGCCCGCCTTGCAAAACGGGCTCGTCGCACCGCTATGGCGCCCCAGTTATGCACACTAGTTCAAGTAGCACATGAGCAAATAGGTAAAAGTCCTTATGGCTGCATGTGAACTATATTAACTATATGTTTTAAAACGATATTATAAATAGTTCATTTTTTAGGCGTTTGTAAAAATCCTTTATGCCAGCTGAAGTTACAGTCTTAAGTCACAGATATTCACAGAATAATCCACAGATATTGTGGATTGAATGAGGGGGCCCTTGGGCGTCTGAGTTATTAGAAGGCAACGACGGGGATACAGCGCGTGGATCCATTCCTGCTTGCAGCAATCGAAGAGGCCCGGCGCGGCTTGGCTGAGGGGGGGATTCCCATCGGCTCCGTGCTGGTGCATTCAGGCACTATCGTCGGGCGCGGTCACAATCGACGCGTCCAGAGGGGCAGCGTGATCCTCCATGCCGAAATGGACGCGCTTGAGAATGCCGGGCGCAGATCCGCCGGGTTCTATCGTGAGTGCACTCTCTACACAACGCTTTCTCCTTGCCCCATGTGTAGCGGTGCCGTCCTGCTCTACGGCATCCCAAGGGTCGTCATCGGCGAGAATCAGTCTTTCATGGGCGAGGAGCAGTGGCTCTCAAGCCATGGCCTCCAGATTGAGGTCCAGCAGGACAAGGCATGCATCGAACTCATGCGCGAGTTTGTCCGGA
Source organism: bacterium (assembly GCA_027310505.1). Lineage (GTDB taxonomy): Bacteria > Pseudomonadota > Gammaproteobacteria > Burkholderiales > Methylophilaceae > CAIJXJ01. The sequence continues at coordinate 2,009 of DAIDAS010000452.1, read as the reverse complement.
CTCAGCCATCCCTCTGGGCGGAGGACATCGGCAAGTGAAGCCAGGGGCGGTGCCTGCCCCTCGTTACGCTAGACCGGGATCGCCTCACCTCCGGCACTTGGCGTACCCGTATCCGGAGACTGAACGGCTGGATACTCCCGCCTGTCTTGTGCTTGCTAATGATGTTTCGGGCTATCGAAACTCACATGCCGTACTTCCTGCTTGCTGGGATTCGACTGCGGGATAATCAGGAAGTTGAAGCCCTTGGTGGTCTCGGCGGTATGCTCGTCCAGGTCGACCTTGACCGGAATCTTCATGTCCTTGCCGGCCTGAACCGCAATGGGATTGGACGTCGGCCCGAAATTGACGGCACCATCGGGAATGCCCTCAGCCTTGACCAGATATTGCTCAGGCTGTTGCTGCTTGTTGACGATGTGAATCTCATAGCGATTGCGGATTTTTTCATCCGACAGCTCGACATACAGCGGTTGTCGTACCTGTGCGATGCGCACCTCGAAATCGGAACGGGATGTGAAGGTGTGGATCAGCACCCCGATCATGATGGCTAGCGCGCCCGCATAGCCCAGCACCTTGAGCCGCATGAAGTCGAGGTGCGGTTTGGCGGGAGCCTCTTTCTGGAGATTGCTTTCAGAGTCGTAGCGAATCAGGCCGCGCTCCCATCCGAGCGAATCCATGATGGTGTTGCAGGCGTCGATGCACAGGCCGCAGGAAATGCATTGATATTGCAGGCCTTTGCGAATGTCTACGCCAGTCGGGCAGACCTGCACGCAGTAGCCGCAGTCGATACAGTCGCCGTGGCCCTTGGCGTGACGCTCTTCCAGGGTGTGCACGCCGCTCTTGGCTGCGATACGTCCGGCCGAGCCTTCGCCACGTTTGGCGTTATAAGAGGGCGCAAGGGTGTCCGACTCGTACATCACGCTCTGAAAACGGGCGTAAGGACACATATAGATGCACACCTGTTCGCGCAACACCGCGCCGGCCAGGAAGGTTGAAAGCGTCAGGAACAGCACGCCATAATAGGCCGTTGAGACGGCATCGCCCGTAAAGAAGCGCGCCAGAAATTCAGGTGTGTGGTTGAAGTAGGCGATAAAGGTAAACGCTGTCCAGAACGACAGCAGCAACATCAAGGCCCGCGCACCGCCGACCTTGAGTATTTTCTCTAAATTCCATGGCTGTTTCGCCAGGCGGATTCGTGCCGGACGCTCGCCTTGTATGATGTGCTCGATCAGCATGAAGGCATCGGTCCACAACGTCTGGAAGCAGAAATAACCGCACCAGGCACGTCCGATCAGGCCGGTGGTAAAGAAAAGCAACGCCCCCGCGATAAACAGCAGCAGAGAAAGCAGGAAGATGTCCTGCGGATAGACGACCAGGTCAAACAGGAAGAAACGGCGCGATACCAGATCGAACAATACCGCTTGATGAGAGCCGCTGGGGCGCGACCAGGGCAGCCAGGGCAGGATGAAGTAGACCGCGTAAGCCAGAAGAAGCACCCCCGTCTTGAAGTTGCGGAACTTGCCCTTAACGGTGCGCGTGTAAATGGGAATCCGCTTTTGATACAACGGTGGTTCAATTTCATCTTCATCTGCGAACGGAGCACTCATCTGATTTCCCCCAAGCAAGTTTTGGAATCAGGATAAGTTTATCAGAAAATGATAATATACGGGCTGGCATCAAACGTATGAAAGTGCGTGTAACTTGACGCAGAACACCATCAACGTGGGCCATCCGGTCGACCGGAATTTGCGCGCGCTGGAGTTGGTCCGGCATAGTATCGAAGCGCAACTTGAGTTCGAGCATCAGGTCACCGAACGTGACCGACGCGAGATTGCTTTGGCCGAGTGCTTCCCTGAGGGCAAGCTGATCCTGCGCGGCAAACTCGTGGGCATGAATCCGACTATGGATCCGGAAGTGTCGCGGGCTTATGTCGTCCAGGATGGCCGGGTAAACGGCATCCTGTATATCAACTTGCTGCGCAAGGTTTGTGTCGCGCTGGACTGGCCATACTG
>DAIDAS010000432.1 GCA_027310505.1 bacterium | reverse complement strand
GGCTGCGACCTGCTGCAACCAATTCGACCATCTGCTGACGAAACTCAGCTGGGTAAGCGGGTTTGTATTGTTGAACCATCTTCGGACTCCTTTTTTGAGAACATAAGGTGTCCGTTAAACGGGGTCAACTCCAACTCCAACCTGATCGGCAATCATGAACACTGCTTGCGACGCGCGCGGCTCGATTAGCAGGTAGCGCGCGCATAGCGCGGCCAACGTTGGGCTCTGGCCACGCACCACGCCCAGCCCCAGATCGAGATGGGCCAGCGCCGCGCCTGCCGTGGTGAAACCGGGCGAATTAACCAGCATCCGTGATTCGTCGAGCGCCACCAGCGGATAGCGCTGATGAAACAGCGCTGATAGCCACCAGGATGTGGTCGCGCTTTGTCCGTCGAGCAGCCCGGTTTCGGCCAGCACGAAGGTGCTGGTGCAGGCGGCTCCAATATGCACGCCTGCTGCGGCCCATTGCCGCAGCCAGGTGCCAGCCTCGATGACGTCGGGACGCGTCAACGCCGCTAACAAAGGCTGCGGCATTTTGCTGCCCAGTGCGGGGAGCAGCACGACATCGGGCCTGGGCAAGGCCGTCACCCGCGTGACGGGAACGCTCAACCCCTGCGCCGTGTGCACCTCTTGGCGCACTCCCACTAGGCGCATGTCTAGCTGCAACGAAGACTGCTCGCGCTGCCCCAACTCGTTGGCGGTACCGATGACGTCCAGCAGCGACGCAAGGCCAATATCGAATACCCCATTGAGGGCAAATACATAGATGAGCATGGCGGATAATATATCATTAATGGCGATTCCGCCACTATACTCCGCTACCGCTCGAGCCTAAGATTTGTTCCTCCATCAACAACTCTCAAGGAACACACATCATGGTCAAGCTTGCTATTCGCGCCACACTGGTCGCAAAACCTGGCAAGGAAGCCGCCGTCGAAGCATTTCTCAAGAGCGCACTGCCGCTGGCCATGCGGGAGGCCGGTACCACGCTCTGGTTCGCGCTCAAGATCACGCCGTCGACGTTTGGCATCTTCGACGCCTTCGCCGACGAGGCGGGCCGTGACGCGCATCTGGCCGGGCCGATCGCCGCTGCACTGATGGCACAAGCGTCTGAACTGCTGGCTCATGCGCCCGTCATCGAAAAAATCGACGTGCTGGCCGTTAAGTTGCCAGCAGCGAGCTGAAAGCACAAGGAAATCGTGCGCCAAGCCGTTGGCCTGTTCACGTTGTCCAGTTGACCTATACCCTAACTGAGGTATGGCCGGGATTCTGGAAATATTCGCAGGAACACAGCTAAGTAGCTGTATTCCCGCCGACTTCTTAAGTGGTTCGATCTTCGGAGCGGTAGCCCGCAAGGATCCCAAGATCCACAGAACCGAGCACCCAACCGTTCAACCACGCGCTTCCGCGTGAATTGGCCGAGCGTGTCACGTTGGCGGATGATCGCCGCCTTCATTCAGAAGGAAGCCACGCATGCCCTCTGAAATAGGGCTCTCAACACCGAAGGCGCCAAAACGAGCACAGAAGCTTGACCAGTGTGCGGCCAAGTATCCCTGCCGGCGAAACGCCGGCGCGATCCAGATAAAATCCAGGCGCCAGTCTGGATTGCTGTCCTCGTGATTACGCCGAAACGCGCACGCGCCAATGATCGCGCCGAGCGCGTCCGGGATCAGGAAGCCATGCGCCTCAACATCGCTCTCGCCCTTCTCAGATCCCCATTGCACGAAGCTGTAAGCTCTTTTGATGACCTTCTCACTGCGTTTGCTCGCTCGTTCACGTCGCCTTCGGGCGATGAGCATGCTCGCGTGGCTGTTGCTGGTCATCAACTCATTGGCCGCTGCACCGATGGGCATGACGGGAAGTCCTCATTCCCATGTCATGCACACAACGGTCGTGGCGGCCAGTGAACATCGTCCTTCCCACATGGCCGTCAACGGGTCTGGATCCTGTTGCGATGACCACACGGGTTGTTGCGGCGGTACGGCAACTCCGGCCTGCCATTGCGCTGCGATGTGCAGTACCACGTTGCCACCCGCGACGGCTGTCGTTCTGGCTTCGGCCGCGATGGGTACCCGTTATGCCACCCCGCTGCCCAGCAGTGCGCCTTCGATGAACACCGCCCCTCCGTTGCGACCACCGGCGGTCTGACTCTTCCTCGTTTTTGATGAGCTTTGCTTGCGATCGTCGTATGTCGACCATCGGGGCAATCGGCTGTGATTGGTATTGGCATGCTCAATACCGTCTGCCCCGGAGAGATTCCATGAACTTGCTTTACCGCCGTCGGCAAATGTCTCGCGCTATGCGGTTTCGCGCGGACTACCACTGGCGATGAGGGCGCTTTCAGGGATTCGGCGGCATGCCTTTTGCCACGATTGTCCCCCGACCGGAACTGGTGTACAGTTCTCTTCGGCAACAACGACCCCGCCGGCATATCAGCACCACAGGCGAGCACTCCATCCTCGACCGGCCAATGGTGGCCGGCGTCCGCATCTGTTTTAAGGGGAGCAACACATGAAGAAGCACATCAAGCATCACAGCATCACGGTTGCAGTCGTCCTTGGCGTACTTGCCTTGGGGGCGGGCGCGTTCGTGTATTCAGGCATCTACAACATCGGCGCCGATGATCACCACACCAAGCCGGTATTCGCGGTCCTGCAAACGCTGCGCGAGCGTTCCATTCAAGCCCACTCGCAAGATCTCAAGGTGCCTGACCTCAACGACCCCCAGCTGATTCTGAAAGGGGCCGGTCAATACGCGGCCATGTGCACCCAATGCCATCTCAAGCCGGGCATGAAGGACTCGGAGCTTCGCCCCGGCCTGTATCCGCAACCACCGAATCTGTCGCAGACCCAGGTCGATCCGAAGGAGGCCTTCTGGGTCATCAAGCACGGCATCAAGATGAGTGCGATGCCGGCATGGGGCGGCAGCCACGACGATCCCACCATCTGGAGCATGGTCGCGTTTCTGCAAAAGCTGCCCGCGATGACGCCAGCCCAGTACAAGGACATCGTCGCCAAGGCTCCGCCGGATGACGACATGGACATGGGCGACGAAGCCGGCCGCAGCCATAGCCACGGCGGCGCTGCTGCCGACATGAAAGACATGCCAATGCCCGGCGCGGCCAGTCACGGCCACGACCACGACCAGGACCAGGCGGCAGACAATGCCCACGCGCCAGAGGCCGCCACGACGAGCGCCGCTGAAACTCCCTTGTCGCTGCAGGGCATGACGCCAAACGCGGCGCCGCAAGCCGAGGCCGTGGCGCATGCGTTCCAGGAAGCCTTGCAGCGGGGTGATCGCACGGCCGCACTCGCGCTGCTGGCGCCCAACGCGACCATCAGCGAAGGCGGCTCGACCCAGACCCGCGAAGACTATGCGAACGGTCACCTGGGCGAAGACATCGCGTTCCTCAAGGACGCACGCATCACGCCCGTCTCACTGAGTTCGATGCTGATGGGTGACAACGCCATGGTCGGCAGCGAAAGCGAGATTCGCACGACCATCAAGGGCAAGCCGCTCAGTCTGCGCAGCCGCGAAATGCTTGATCTGAAAAAGTTCGGAAACAGCTGGAAAATCGTGACGATCCACTGGCAGTCGACGCCGTTGACGGAGAAAGGATCATGAAGCGTGGACTATTCCGCGTCATTACCGGCCTGGTACTGGCTGCGCTGATGGTGCCGGCACTGGCCATGGCCAGCAGCGCCGAGGTCTATCGCGATCCGAGCTGCGGCTGTTGCGGCGCGTGGATTCACTACCTGCAGGCCAACGGCTATACCGTTGTCACGCACGAAGACCAGCCGATGGCGGCGGTCATGGCGCGGCTGGGTGTACCGGCGGATGCGGCCTCATGTCATACCGCATTGATCGACGGCTACGTGATCGAAGGCCATGTGCCGGTGCAGGATATCCAGCGCTTGCTGACCGAACATCCTGATGCCCGTGGGCTGGCCGCCCCCGGCATGCCGATGGGTTCGCCCGGCATGGAGATGGGCACCCCGGTCCGTTACGACGTGCTGCTGATTGCCCGTGATGGCTCCACCCGTGTGTTTGCCTCACACGGACCGCAGGCATGACGGCTCATGCTTGAGCGGGAGGGCCGGATGTTCCATTCCACAACGACTGCTCACAAAGCAGTGGAGGTTCCATCATGCTGGAAGGCGTAATGCTGCTGTGGTTCCTGCTGACCGGTTTGTCCGTGCTGTACGTGGCGATCGATATCCGCTCCACACCGGAGTCGCCGGTGCTGAAGTGGGGGTTTGTCCTGCTTACCGCGTACACCGGGCCATTAGGTGCCTTTCTGTACGTGCTGGGCTGTCGCGAACCCTTGCCGGGGCTGCATGAACGCTATGTCGCGATACGCTGGCGACAGGTGCTCGGCTCGACCATGCATTGTGTGGCGGGCGATGGCGTGGGCATTCTGGCCGGCGCAGTGATTGCCAGCGTGCTGCACCTCACCGGGGTTTTGGATGTGGCACTGGAATACCTACTCGGCTTCGGTTTCGGCTGGACGATTTTCCAGGCGTTGTTCATGCGCGGCGAAGCGGGCGGCTCGTACAAGGCCGCCTTGCGCAACACCTTCTTTGCCGAGCTGCTGTCCATGAACGTGCTGATGGCAGCGATGGTGCCGACCATGATGCTGGCGATGAAGCAGGTGCCGGGTGCACACGACCCCGCTGGGCCGGCGTTCTGGTTCGTCATGTCGATGGCGCTGCTGGCGGGATTCGTGGCCGCCTATCCGATGAACTGGTGGCTGGTTTCCCGGCATTTGAAGCACGGCATGATGACCGTGCGCGCAGCAGAACCGGACAACACGCCAGCGCACGACGCCGGGCACGCCAGGCACAGCGCAAGCCATGCCCCGGACCAAGCCCCGGTCGAGTCGAACGGCGAGCCGCATGGCGTGGCGCATGGCGGCGCCAAAAACGTGTCCCACGTCATGCTGAGCGGGATGACCGTACTGTCGATGGCGCTGTTTGCGCTGGGTATCGGAGTCGCCGCCCTTTTCGGAGGTTTTTCATGAAGCGCCTGATCGCGTCGCCTCATGCACGCTGGTGCCAGCGCGCACCGCTTCGCAAACCTTCTGTCCATCTCACAAAAACTTTTTCCTTTGACTCTGGAGTTTGATATGTCACGTAGACAGTTTCCGGGTGATCCACATCATGGGCCCGATCCTTCGCGGCGCCGTTTCGTGCGCGGCCTGGCGTTGGGCGGTGTGTTGGCCGGACTGGTTCCGGCGGCGAGCATCGCCCAGGGCATCCGGGCCAAAAGCGCGGGGCTGCGGCGTTCGCCGACGGTCCTGCGGGGAACGACCTTTGATCTAGAGATCGCCGAAACCCCGGTCAATTACACCGGAAAACCCGCCATCGGCACCATCATCAACGGCCAGGTGCCAGCACCGACGCTGTACTGGCGCGAGGGCGACACAGTGACCCTCAACGTCACCAACCGGATGAATGTTTCCACCTCGATCCACTGGCACGGCATGATCCTGCCTGCGGACATGGATGGTGTGCCGGGGCTAAGCTACCCGGGTATCGCGCCGGGTGAAACGTTCCAGTACCGCTTCAAGGTACAGCAGTCCGGCACGTTCTGGTACCACAGTGTTGATTTGCACCCAAATTTGACCCGGGATTTGCATTGAATTTTGACCCACCCCTTGTTGTCAGAATTATGTCTCGATTTTCAGTTTGCGGGTCTGTTTTTCCTCCTTTTTGTTTTGAGTTGAACTGTGTTTGAAGCGGT
>DAIDAS010000413.1 GCA_027310505.1 bacterium | reverse complement strand
GCGCCCCTCCGGCTTGATGCCTCAATCGTCAAACGTGCAGAGGGGCAGCACCCACAACTTTTTCCGGAGAGTGAACGTAAAACCTAGGCTACGTCAAAACCCTAAACCCACAACTTTTTCCGGATGCCCGATTTCTGTAATCAGGCCGATGTCTACCGGATATTTTCCGGTTTCCGTAAGCTGGAACTTGTTTTCCCATTCGGCAATAGTCAATCCGTTGCCGCCTTCGCGTTCATGCTTGAGATAGATTTCCGTGAACCAGTATTCGGTAGCACCGTAACCCAGCCCCAGGCTGTTGACCGTTGTCCGGGTGCCATCAGGCTGCTTGGCAGTGCCGGACTTGAAGTCGACCTCTTTTTCGCCGTATTCGACGTTCGGCATGTAAACGTAATCGGCCGAGCCGGCGATGGCATGGCTGGAAGCCAGAATGCTCAATGAGAGGGCAATCGTGATTTTTTTCATGTTTCTTTCCTAATTGGTAGATGATTTACGGTTTGTGAGCTTCATGCCAATCGCAATAGTGATGAATGCGACGGCATAAAAAATGATTTGCATGCCTGCGGGGCGGGCGTCGTACCCGGCCAGGCCGTGCAGCAATATGCCCAGTGCGGAGTCCGGGGGCAGCAATGCGGAGCTATCCCACATCGGTTCGGCCAGACTGGGCACCATATCTGCCTGGATCAGGAAGCGTGCGGCCTGCGAGGCCATGCCGGCTGCCAGCAGCAGGACCAACACACTGGTTGCGCTAAAAAACCAGCGCAGCGGTATGCGCAGCAGGCCGGCATACAGCGCCCATCCGACCACCGTGCCGGCAGCCAATCCCAGCAAGCCTCCCATCAGGGTCGTATGTCCGCCCTGTCCGTCGGCAGTAGCGATGCCGTACAGGAACAACGCCGTTTCCGAGCCCTCGCGCAATACTGCCAGTGCAATGATGGCGAACAGGACCGAGCATTCACGCTTCCCCTCGCCGATATCGTGCCCGGTGCTGCGTGCGCTACTGGCCAATTCCTTGCCGTGCGCTGACATCCAGATGTTGTGCCAGGCCAGCATCAGTACGGCAATGCCAAGAATCGCGGCATTAAACAGTTCCTGCCCCAGGCCGCTGGCCATCTCGGCGATGGCGCCGGTGGCTGCGGCCACCGTGATAGCTCCGGCAAGGCCTGCCAGCAGGCCGGCGGCCAGCCAGCGGTTACGTCCTGGAACCTGGTGCGTGGCCGCGGCGATAATGCCGATGATGAGAGCGGCTTCGAGAGTTTCGCGAAATACGATGATGGCGGAGCCAAACATGTGTGTTCCTTATCTATTGGATTGATCGGCCGGTTTCTTATTGCGCCACAAGAGCGCCTTGCGCGGTTTTTGCGTTGAATTCGCCGAAGAATGGGTAACGTCCGGGATCCAGTGGGCCGACGTAGATCGTGGTCGAGCTGTTACCGGCAATGACTTTTTCTCGATTGAGTTCATGGCTCTCGAATTCTTCCGGAGTGGCGTCCTTGTTCTCGACCTTGAGTTTTATTTTCTTCCCGGCGGGAACGATGAGTTCCACCGGCTCAAAACGGTGGTCACGGATGACCAGTGAGAATTCAGCATCTGCTGCAAACGCCGTGTTTGCCAGTAATGCCAGGGTGATGGTGAGTAGTTTTGTCATGGGGTTGTCCTTGTGAATTTATGCAAATGATAATCCTTCTCATTAACGTTTGCAAGAGGCGTTTATGATGAGGGTCCGGCGGCTGGCCCTTGATAGGATAAAATTCACTTCTCGAATCAAACTGGCTGTTCCCCATGAAGCGAATTTTTATAATGTTGAGCCTGCTGGCAGGTTGTGCCGTTGCACCCCAGACACCGGAGTCTGTTCCGGAGAAGCCGGCGGCGTTGCCGCAGGAAAGTGCGCCACCCCAGGCCAAGCCTGCGCCGGCTCCGGCCAAGGCTCCCCAACCCAGGGTGGCGCTGGTGCTGGGTGGCGGCGCGGTGCGCGGCTTTGCCCATGTTGGCGTGATCAAAGTGCTGGAGGCACAAGGCATAGTCCCGGACATGGTGGTCGGCACCAGTGCCGGTAGCGTCGTGGGTGCGCTCTACGCCTCGGGCTATGGCGGTTTCGAGCTGCAAAAAATTGCATTCAAGCTGGAAGAGGATAGCGTGGGTGACTGGATCATCCCGGATCGTGGCTTTATCAAGGGTGAGGCCTTGCAGAGCTATATCAACAAAGCGGTGCGCGGCCAGCCCATCGAAAAACTGAAAAAACCTTTCGCGGCGGTAGCTACCGATTTGCAGAGCGGGGAGATGGTGGTTTTCCAGCGCGGCAACACCGGACAGGCCGTGCGCGCTTCCAGTAGCGTTCCGGGAGTATTCCAGCCGGTCAGCATCAACGGGCGGGATTATGTGGATGGCGGCCTGACCAGCCCGGTGCCGGTCAGGGTGGCACGAAGCCTGGGGGCCGATGTGGTGATTGCCGTTGATATTTCCGCCAAGCCCCGTGCGGCCAAGATCGAAGGGTTGACCGATATCCTGATGCAGACATTTGGCATCATGGGGCAGTCGCTACGCAATAACGAACTGCCCGAGGCGGATGTGTTGATCCGCCCCAATACCACTGGATTCGGCTCAGCCGATTTTACCAAGAAGCATGAGGCGATTCTGGAAGGGGAGAAAGCGGCACAGGCCGCGTTGCCGCTTATTCGGCAGAAAATTCAGCAGGCGGTTGCGCGGAAACAGGCAGGCGACGCGCCCCATTGAAGCGCTTGGCCCAGTAGCTGTCGTTCATGTCGACGATGTGTACGCCGCCGCCGGTGGTCGGGGCATGAATGAAGCGGCCTTCGCCCACGTAGATGCCGACATGGGAAAACGCGCTTTTGAGCGTGTTGAAGAATACCAGGTCACCCGGCTGCAACTGATCCACCGTAACGGCTTGCCCCAGTTGGCTGATGGCGCGTGCGCCGTGCGGCAGGGTAATGCTGGCAGCCTGCTGGAAAACATATCTCACGAAGCCGCTGCAATCGAAGCCGGTTTCCGGGGAGTTGCCACCGTATGTGTACTTCACTCCGGTCAGGCTGAGCGCATTCAGCAGCACCTCCTGCGCGGCATTCGACCACTGCGTCCCCAGTCTGGAAGCGGTGGCCGAGAAGCCTTCTTTGGGTGTTTCGTCCGCGTGTGCGGTACCTGCGACAAGCGCAAGGCACAGGGCGGCAATGTGGATTGAAAATCGCATGGGACTGAATTGTAAGGGGAAGTCGCAAAAAAGCGCAACCAAAAATATGCATCATAATTTGCCCAGGGCGTCGCTCTGGATGGGCGTTTTCCTTGTAGAATGGATTCGTCATCCATATATAAGGAGGCTGCCATGAACGATAAAACCGAATTTTCACTGGAAGAGATCAAGGCGACTGCGCGCGGTCTGGTGAGTGCGGGTCGGGATGTACGCAAAAAACTCGACGAGCTGACGGTGCAGGCACTGACCCAGCGTGATCTGGCCGAGCAGCAGGTGCGAGAGGTGCTGGCGGCGATTACCGAAGGGGTCAGCCAGGG
>DAIDAS010000403.1 GCA_027310505.1 bacterium | reverse complement strand
CTGACAGTACGCTGGAAATCGCATCTCGTTATGGCAGCCACGTGTTCCAGCATCGTTTTTTGGGCTATGGACCGCAGAAACAAATGGCGTTGGAACATACGACGAATCGCTGGGTGTTGCTGCTGAATGCCGATGAAGCCTTGTCTCCAGAATCCCAGACGGAAATTCGCGAATTATTGCAGCGTGGCCTTGATTGCGATGGTTACGCATTGCCACGGCAGGAGCAGTTGTTCTGGCGCATGATTCACCCGCAGGTGCGCATGAATTATTTCCTGCGTCTGTTTGATCGGAGCAAGGGGCGGTTGAGTGACATGCCGGTGCATGCGGCACCAAAAGTTGACGGCAAGATCGGCCGGTTGCAGCACCCGTTCTACCATTTTGGTGAAACTGATATACACACCAAGGTCGAGAAAATGAACAGCTATTCCACCGGACTGGTGGCTGACAAGGTGGCGCGCCACCAAAGCGCCAATCCTTGGCGGCTGGTGTTGTATCCACCGTTTGCCTTTTTGCGCCTGTATATATTCAAGCGTAACTTCCTGAACGGTTGGGCTGGATTCATTACCTCCGTCGTGGGTGCTTTTTATGCTTTTCTGAAATACGCCAAGCTTTACGAATATCGGCAGTTCGAGAAATATGGTGCGAGCATGATGCCCCCAGGCTCCCCCATCTCACCGCTGCTGAAAGACAAGAAGCCGGATTAGGCCGTCAGATTTGCCATGGCGGTGATTTCTGCAAATGCCCGTTCAGGCGTGATAGCCGTCATGCAGCTTTGGTGTGCACAGGCTTTCTGACAATAGCAGTTCAGGCAAGGCATGTCGGCAACATCGACCTGCAACGCCACGACATGATGGCCGATGGGCATGGCGCGACGCGGGTCGGTCGGTCCAAAAATGACGAGCATCGGGGTTTGGGTTGCGGCCACCAAGTGTGCCGTGCCAGTATCGTTGCCGACAATGCAGCGCGCATTTTCGCAGATGGGCAGCAAATCCAGGATCTCGGTTTTGCCGCACAGGTTGACCGCATAGTCTTCACATAGCCGGGCGATGGCATCACACTCTTCGGCTTCATCTGGGCCACCCAGAATGACGATTTTCTTTAGTCCGGCTGCGTGCAGTTTCTGCCCCAGCACTGCGTAGCGCGTAGCGCCCCAGCGTTTGAGATAGCCGGCGGCCTGGCAGCCAGGCAGGAGCACCGCATAATCCCTTTGCACCAAACCATGTGCTTCAGCCAGCGCCATGGCTCGTTGTCGGTTGGCTTGCGGAACATACAGCCGCGGGAGTTTGGTCTCGGCGGGGATGCCAGCCGTAACCAATGCCGCACGCATGCGGTCGAACCCGTGTGTTTCCAAGGGCATATTGGGTGGCGTGACGTTGTAAGGCAGCCCTCGATCGTTGGCCATGCGATACTGGATGCCCTTTCCTGATAATTGCAGGAATGTGACCAGCAGGCGGATGCGATCCGAATTTTGCAGTGCGATTAGTAAATCATAATTGCCCGCGCGCACTCTCTGCAGCCAGCGGCGCATACCTTTCCAGCCACGCTCGGTTTTGCGTAGGTCAACGCTGAACACATCGTTAAAACGCGGATCTTCGCGGAAGAGCCTTTCGAACGCCGGCATGGTATTGAGATCGATCGTGGCGTGTGGAAAGGCGTTGCGGATATCTTGCATGATGGCGGTGGCAACTGCGATATCGCCGAGTGCACTCCATTTGATGATGAGGATGCGCCGGATATTGCCCTGTGCGGGCAGATTGATACGTGTCGAGGGCATCTGCACGTGAGAATGAACGTCGTCGTAGCGCAGGATATGCATCAGGCAATGTATTCCAGAATGTCCGCCGAAGCTGGCGGTCGGGCGCCATCGCCCTCGATGAACAGGGTATGCCAGATGGCGAACTGCAGCAGTGCCCACAGCGCTTGGCTGTGGTGGCTGGTTTGCCGCTGAAGCCGGATCAGCGCGCTCACGCCGGCGGGATCGAACCACCGACGCACTCCGGGGTTTTCGGGCAGCCTGGTTTCCAACTGGTCGAGTAATTCCCCGGACAGCCACTCGCGCACCGGCACGGTGAAGCCGCTCTTTTTCCCCCACAACTGATCGCGTGGCAAGAATCGTTCTGCCCACAGCTTGAGAAAGCGCTTGCCATTCTTGCGGTCGATTTTGAGTGCGTCCGGCAGCGACAGACCGAATTCCACCACGCGATGGTCCAGGAACGGTACGCGTCCCTCCACGCCCCATGCCATGAGGATACGATCGGCCTTGACCAGCAGATCATCCGGTAACCAGGTTTCGATATCGGCCGCTTGCATGCGTTGCAGGCGGCTCCATGTGGCGGGTGCGGCGCGCCAGGCGTCGGTGACTGGCGCGCGCCAGTGGGGCATGGCTGCATTCAGCTCGGCTGAGAACAGGGTGGGGGGGAGGCCGGAGAACAGTCCTTTGCTACGGAATCCACCGCTCTCCGGGGAGCGCAGCCAGCCCAGCAATGCCTTGAGCGGATGTGGCCGATAGCGACCGTATCCGGCAAAGACTTCGTCGCCGCCTTCGCCGCTGAACACGACTTTCAGCTCCTCCCCGGCACGCTCGGCCAGTGCCGACAGCGGCAGGCTGGCGTAGTCTGCCATCAGTTCGTCCGCTGCCCAGATACAGTGTGGCAGGCGTGGCAGCAGGCTGTCCTTGCCTAGTTCCAGTGCGCTATGCTTTGCTGAGAATCTTGCCGCAGTGGAGGCTGCGACGGCCAGTTCGTTGCGTACGCCGCTGTCCGGGAAGCCTACTGACAATGTCCTGATCGGCGTCTGCGACTCGCGCGCCAGCAAAGCCAGCAACACCGAAGAATCAACGCCGCCGGACAGGAACAGGCCAAACGGCACATCGGTGCGCATGTGCTCGCGCATGACGTCCCGCATCAGGGCGTCGTAGTGTTCCAGTGCGTCTGGCAGGGCGATGGATGCCGGTTCGATGTGGTAGGGCGACCAGTAACGGCGGCGTGAGATTGCGCCGGTAGCGTCTATCGTTGCAATTTCGCCTGGAAGCAGGCGCTCGACACCCTTGTAAAGCGTGGTGCGGCCGCTGCTGTAGTTACTCTGCAGGTATTGGGCAAGTGCGCGCGGCTCGACTTCCGGCTTGCCGATGGCTGGTAGCAGGCCCTTGATTTCGGAAGCGAAGTAGAGACCGTCCGGGCGTTCGCAAATAAACAAGGGTTTGATGCCGAGTCGGTCGCGCGCCAGCAGCAGGATGCCGCTGCTTCTATCATAGAGCGCGAAGGCGAACATGCCGTGCAGGCGATCGACGAAATGCTCGCCCCAGGCCTCATAAGCATGCAGGATGGTTTCGCAGTCGGAGTGCGTTGAGAAACGGTGACCGAGCCCTTCGAGTTCGGCACGCAACTCGATGTAGTTGTAGATTTCACCGTTGGCCACTAGCACCAGGCGGCCGTCTTCGTTATATAGTGGCTGCTGCCCGCCCGCCAGGTCGATGATGGCGAGGCGTGCATGGGCAAGTCCGACGCGCCCTTCGCGCCAATGGCCGGCGCCATCCGGTCCGCGATGGGCGAGGCGCCGAGAGATGGCATCCAGCGCAGATTCTGGCGCCTCGCCGCGATGGAGATAGAGCCCGCCTAAACCGCACATGTGTCGATCAGCCTTTGGTAAAGCTCGGTATAGGCGGCGACGATGGACTGCCGGCCATGCGATGCCAGTAGCGATTGCCGGCCTGCCGTGGCCAGCGTGGCGCGTGCGGTGGCACTCATCCCCAGCAGCTCACGGATACCTTGTGCCAGTGCCTGCGGGTCGTTGCACGGGACGAGCAGGCCGTCCACTTCGGGGGTGATCAGTTCCCGCGCCCCCGCAGTGGCGGTGGAAACAAGCGGCACGCCGTTGGCCCACGCTTCCAGCAGGACATTGCCGAGCGGCTCGTGTACCGAGGGGCAGACGAAAGAATCCGCGATGGCAAAAAACGGGGCAAGATCTTGTTGCCAGCCCGCCCAGACGACACGACCTTGGATTTGGAGCTGGCGTGCCTGCGCATGGAGGTCCTCGGCCAGCGGGCCGTCGCCGGCCAGAACCAGGTAGAGCGGCCTGCCCCCGATGTTGGGTGGCAGGCGCGAGAAGGCGTCGAGCAGTCCGGCGAAGCCTTTGTTGGGGTGCAGCCGTCCCGCTGAAAACAGGATGCAGGCGTCTTGCGGAAGATGCCATTGCGCGCGCAGTTCTTCCAGCGCAACCTCGGATGGACGGGCTGCCGGTTCGATGAAATTGCCAATGTGAAACACGCGGTCGGCAGACAGGCCCTCGCGGATCAGGTAGTCGCAGATTCCCTTGGTGTTGCCGATCCAGGCATGGGCATGGCGATAGCCCTTGAGGTCGTAATACCCTCCCAGTCGCGCGACATGGATCGGTTGCCGGCCGCGTGGCAGTGAGACCAGCCGGGTCGCGCGCCCCATCCAGGTTTGCACGATCTGCGGCGCCTCGCTGCGAATGGCGCGGCTGATTTGCCAGCGCGCGAGCGGATCCCACACGCTGCGCATCCTGATCGGGTGCTGCGGCACTTGTGCGCCCATCTCCCTGGCGACGCTGCTGGCAGGGGGCGCGATGGCCGTGACCTCATGGCCGGCCTCGTGCAGCGCTTCGGTCAGGCGCACATAGAAGCGTTCGGCGCCGCCAGACTGCTTGCTGCCGATGATCTGGAATGAACGAATAGGCATCGATCAGGCGTGTCAGGAAGTGAGTTTCCCGATAATGTTGCTGCTGCTGCGCCCCGGGACTACGGGGACGAGGGCTATGCGGCCTCCCCAGGATTTTACCTCCATCGCCCCGACGACCTGGTCTTCGGTGTAGTCGTCGCCTTTGACCAGCACATCGGGCT
>DAIDAS010000377.1 GCA_027310505.1 bacterium | reverse complement strand
TATCTTTGGCGGCACAGTATTCGTAGCCGGCATGTATTACGTCGTCTACCTGCGCGGCCAGCGCCGCCCTCGCGACGGCTCCATCAAGGGAGAACTGCTCGGAGTGGAAAAGAAGGATTAAGCATCCTCCGCCCGATCAGGCCTTCTAGGCAGACCTGAAGGCCGCATCCACTGCCGCCCGATCCAGATGGGGAGCGATCGCGCGGATAAACTCGTACTGGTAGCCGCGCAGGTAGGCGTCGCGGCGGATACCGAGGTAAGTGGTGCTGGCCGGGAACAGGTGCGATGCGTCCAGCATCACCAGGTTGCGGTCGCGTTCCGGGTTGTAGGCCATCTGCGCCAGCAACCCGACGCCCAGCCCCAACTCCACATAGGTCTTGATCACGTCCGAGTCGATGGCAGTAAGCGCCACGTTGAGCTGAAGGCCGTGTTCGGAAAACACCCGATTGACCATGCTCCCGCCGGCAAACGAAAAGTCGTAGGTCACTACCGGGTAACGCGCGATTTTTTCCAGCGTCAGCGGTGCGTCATCCAGTAGCGGATGCCCTATGGGCGCCACCACGCAGCGATTCCACTGGTAGCACGGCAAGGTGACCAGTTCGCGGTAATTGCTGATCGCTTCGGTTGCCAGCCCGATATCCGCCTCGCCACGCATCACCTGTTCCGACACCTGCGTGGGATTACCCTGGTGGATGGCAAGATGAACCTTTGGAAATGCCTCCATGAAAGTCTTGACCGCTGCCGGCAAGCGATAGCGTGCCTGGGTATGGGTGGCGGCAATGACCAGGTTGCCGGTATCCTCGTGGCTGAACTCATCCCCCACCCGCCGGATGTTTTCCATTTCATGCAGCACACGCTCCGCCATTTGCAGTATTGCGGCACCCGGCTCGGTCACACCGACCAGACGCTTGCCATTACGCTTGAAAATCTGCAGGTTGAGTTCTTCTTCCAGCAACTGGATCTGTTTGCTTACCCCGGGCTGGGATGTATGCAGCGCTTCCGCAGCGATGGATACGTTAAGCCCTTGTCGGGCAACCTCACGGATATAGCGCAACTGGTGCAGTTTCATAATATCGAGCCACTCATATGTTTATAACGGATAGTTATCGTTCTAGAATAACATAGTATTTTTCAGAAGATTACCGCGCTGTTATAGTGCAGGCCACCTTCATTAGAAAGCCCTTCCCCAATGGACATTGGCTACATACTTTCCGGCCTGCTGGTCGGACTGCTGGTTGGCATCACCGGTGTAGGCGGCGGGTCGCTGATGACACCGCTGCTGGTGTTTCTGTTCGGCTTCAAGCCGGCAGTCGCGGTTGGCACCGACCTGCTGTTTGCCGCCATTACCAAGACCGGCGGCGTCTTTGTCCATCACGGCAACCATAAATCGGTCGAATGGCGTATCGTGGCCCTGCTGGCGGCAGGCAGCCTGCCGGCGTCGATTGCGACCCTCTTCATGCTCAACCATTTCGTCAAGGTCGGCAAGGAAATCACGCACCTCATCACGTTTACGCTAGGCATCGCCCTCATCCTGACCGCACTGGCGCTGATTTTCCGCAGCCGCCTGCAAAAGGCCGGGCGCAGCGGCGAAGAGCATGAACCCGGGCGGTTCCACCACCTGCAAGCACCTGCGACCGTCGCCATCGGCCTGACGCTCGGCGTGCTGGTGACCATGTCCTCTGTCGGCGCAGGTGCGCTCGGCACAGTCGCCCTGCTATTCCTCTACCCACGCTTGTCCACACTGAAAGTGGTCGGCACCGACTTGGCACACGCCATCCCGCTCACCTCCGTTGCCGGATTCGGCCACTGGCAACTGGGGCACGTCGATTTCACCCTGCTCGGCAGCCTGCTGATCGGCTCGCTGCCCGGCATCTGGATCGGCAGTCACTTGAGTGCGAAAATCCCGGAGAAATATCTGCGCCCGATCCTGGCCAGCGTGCTGATGCTGATCGGCTTCAAATTTGTTCTATAGAAAAAATCACCATGTATATCTACGACGACATTGACCAGCGCCTGATCGACGAACGCGTCGCCCAGTACCGCGACCAGACGCGCCGCTATCTGGCGGGCGAACTGACCGACGACGAGTTCCGCCCATTGCGCCTGCAGAACGGCCTCTACATCCAGCGCCACGCGCCCATGCTGCGCATCGCCGTGCCGTACGGCCTGCTTTCTTCCATACAACTGCGCAAGCTGGCAGACATTTCGCGTCGTTACGACAAAAGCTACACCCACTTCACCACACGCCAAGACATCCAATACAACTGGCCGCTGCTGGAGCGCGTGCCGGATATCCTCGCTGAGCTGGCCACGGTGCAGATGTACGCCATCCAGACCTCCGGCAGCTGCGTACGCAACATCACTACCGACCAGTTCGCCGGTGTTGCACCGGATGAGGTGGTCGACCCGCGTCCGCTGGCTGAAATCCTGCGCCAGTGGAGCACCTTCCACCCGGAATTCGCCTATCTGCCGCGCAAGTTCAAGATCGCCGTCAACGGCGCCCGAACCGACCGAGCCGTGGTGCAGTTCCATGACATCGGTCTCGGTTTTTACCTCGACGATGCCGGCAAGGTGGCATTGCAGGTCTGGGTGGGCGGCGGCCTGGGGCGCACGCCCGTTGTCGGCAGCCTGATCCGCAAGCATCTGGAATGGCCGCACATGCTGAGCTACGTCGAGGCCATCCTGCGCGTCTACAACCGCCATGGCCGCCGCGACAACGCCTTCAAGGCGCGCATCAAGATTCTCGTCAAGGCACTGGGCGCCGAAGAATTCGCCCGCCAGGTCGAAGAAGAATGGGCGCACATCAAGGACGGCCCCAGCACCATCACGCAGGCCGAGTTCAACCGCGTCGCCGGTTACTTCCAGGGGCGCGCCTATGCCAAGCTGGCTGACAACGTCGCAGCCTTCGACGAAAACGTGGCCAACGACCGCGCCTTCGCCGCCTGGGTCAAGCGTTGCGTGCATCCGCACAAGGTTGCCGGCTATCGCGCCGCCACACTC
>DAIDAS010000376.1 GCA_027310505.1 bacterium | reverse complement strand
GCGCGTATCTCCATTTTCTTTGGATTTCAGAACGATTCCCGGATTGCGCTTAACCAGCATCAATTCAACCCAAAATGGATGGGCTCTGGAAGGAGTATTGTATGGAAAGTAATCTGGCTACCGTAGATATCAAACAAGTCTCGATGTTGCCAATTCCTTCATCGCTGGCAGACAAAGTTGCTATCGATCGCGTTGGTAATGCCATTTATGTGGACCGACGCGCTGCCGGTGATCCACAACTTCTGACCTGGCAAGACAGAAACAGATCCCAAGGGCTTATTTTCCATATCAAGCCGTGTGACGTAGACGAAGTGGCCAAACTACGCGCAGGCGGACTTCGCGCAGGGAATGATGAAGATGATGATCTGATTGTACGCAATCACGCTATAGAAATTATCAGTAATGCGGCCAAGTACAGTGCCTCTGACATTCATCTCATGATGCGCGGCGCCTATTCTGAAATCCAGATCGTGGTCAAGGGTGGACTGCGGGTCCTGAAAAGGCTGACTCATCAGGAAGGTGAGTCCCTTGCCAGGGCTATCTACCAGGGAGTCGCAAAAACACGGGACAACAGCTACAACCCGCTGGATTTCCAGAATGCCCAAATTCCTGGGGATGCCTTGCCGCCGAATATCGGGGTAAGTTCCATCCGTATCGTCCGTGGCCCGTCTTACCCGCAGGCTAATGACGGTGCGTTCATGACAATGCGACTGCAATATGTTGCCGGTCATGCGGGAGCCAGGCAAACTGATTTGAAGAAACTGGAATTTCCTCGTCAACCAGAAGGTCGGCTTCGACTGAAGGAGATGGGCTGGACTGACAGTCAGGTCGAAAAACTGAAGGCACTCATGGATGCTCCGAATGGCCTGGTGATTTTCACAGGCCCAACCGGGTCGGGCAAAACCACGTCCATGTTTGAGGCGCTGCAGGAAGTCGCAAGAACAAAGCCGCAACGCCGTCTGGTGACTGTCGAGGATCCGGTTGAATACCCAATGGAATGGGCCGTTCAAATGGCCGTGACCGGCGCCAAAAACGACAAGGAAACCGGCGAGGCGTTTGGTGAGCGCGTGCGTGTGGCACTGCGTATGGCCCCTAACATTGTCTTGCTGGGTGAGTTGCGCGGTCCGGAAGTGGCCATTGCTGCCCTGGAGGCCTCAGTGACCGGTCACCAGGTATGGACCACCATGCACGTCACCGACCCGTTCCTGTTCGTGGAACGTCTTGAATTGATGGACAAGGATCGCCTGGATCGTCGCGTTTTCTGTGATCACAAGATTGTGCGAGGCGTCGTTGCGCAGCGTCTGCTTGCCAGGTTATGTCCCCATTGCAGCGTTCCTCTGGCGACGCGTCCGTCTTATCTGTCGGAGAGAATCGTTGCAGCGCTTAAAACATGGGGCGACATCAGCCGGATCAGGGTGCGCGGAGCAGGGTGCGCAGAGTGCGGGCATGACGGCACGCAGGGGCGGTTTGCGGTCTCTGAGGTCGTGGTCACGGATGCGGAAGTCATGAGGGATTTCATCGAGCATGGATCCGACGTTGCACGAAAGAATCACAGGGAAAAACCCGACGCAGACCCTTCGATGCTTGAGGCCGCAATCTTGCATGCACTGGCAGGCACGGTTGATCCGAGATCCATCGAAGATTCTGTTGACCTGATCGAACCGAAAGACAAGGTGCGCTAATGATTGCAAAAGCACTATCCGGGTTTCTTGAAAAAAGATCCGGCAAGCGAAAAAATGTCAAAAAGACAAAAGGCCTTTCAGCGAGAATCACCGCTGCTGGCGATCGCATGGCTTTCAACTGGAAAGTCCGCGAAGGCCTCTATCGGCATATGTCCGCCCAAGTAGGAAACGGCATCCAGGTCGAAGTCGCGCTGGATACATTTCGTACCAGATTGCGCCGGCGCAATAAAATCAGTTCAGACAAGATCATCGCTGATGTGGCCCGGAAAATGCGCGACGGCTCCACGTTTGCCAATGCCATCTCGCCTTGGATTCCTCAAGAGGAAATTGGTGTGATCAGTAGCGGCGAACTATCAGGCAATCTTCCACGTTCTCTTTACCTGGTCATTGAGGCTAAACGGCGCATTGACCGCGTAAACAGCGCACTCAAGAGCGCAATGATCTCCCCTGCCATTTATGTATCTGCCGTGTATGGCATGCTTTGGGCAATTGGTAGATTTGTAACACCAAGCCTTGAGCAAGCTTTGCCAAAAGAAAAGGCACAAGGTCTCGTTTATGGCTTGTATGCTGCCGGAGATTTTGCCAATAGTTATTGGGCATTGCTGCCTCCGGCCATACTGGCCTGCATCATCATCCTGGTCATCCGGTCCCTTCCGAGATGGACCGGCAAGCACCGGATTGCAGCTGAAAACTTTTTTCCATATTCGTTCTATCGTGACATTCAGGGATATACCTGGCTGATGAGTTTTACTGCACTGCTCCGGGCAGGCATGGCTGACGTTGAAATCCTTAAGCGCCAGATCGCGCAGTCCTCTCCGTGGCTCAAGGAAAGGCTGAATGCCATATGGTGGCGCATGGAAAACGGTACGAGCCTGTCAGCTGCATTGTTAGCCAAAGGTAAAAATGGCATGCCACCATTCGCATTCCCCAATCCAGATATCGTGGATGACATCTCTTCAATGCATGGTTTTAACGACTTCCCAGAAAAAATTGCCATTCTGGCAACACAATGGGCAGAAGAACTAGAAGCTTCAACGCTTGCAATGGCTAAAAGATTCGGGTTTTGGATGGAGATCGTCATGTACGCCGTCATGGGGCTGCTGATGGTGGCCATCAATTCCATGTCCACGCAAATGGGCAATGTTCCAGGGGTTTCGTAAGCGTAACCTTTGTTCTTGTAGTAATTTTTTAATCTTAATAGGAGTTCGACATGAGTGAGATTCTGGGTACCCTTTTTAAATATCTGGTGCAAGTGCTTGGCGTAGCGGCGGTAGTGCTTATTCTCTACCAAGTATTCGGCGCAAACAAAACCGGGAACGCCATTTCCGATTTGACACAGTTGCAAACTCAAACGCAGTCCCTTTACAACGGCCAGAATAACTTTACTTCCCTGACCAATGCGGTGGCCATCAGCGGCAAGCTCGCGCCCACCGACATGATCAGTGGCGCGAATCTTCAGAACCCATGGGGCGGTGCGGTTACGATCAATGTCAACGCCGGTAACGCGGCTCAATATGACGTGACCGAAGCTGGCGTTCCTACAGATGGTTGCTCAAAGATGATCGGAGCATTCAGTTCTGTCGTTGGTCTGAAGGTCAATGGGGTAGCCCAAGCCCTGCCGATCGACGCCGGCGCTGCTGTAGGGGCCTGTAACGCGGCTTCCAAC
>DAIDAS010000335.1 GCA_027310505.1 bacterium | reverse complement strand
GGCCAGTTGTGCCGGTGTCCGCGTCTGGCCTTCGCTGTTGATGAGGATGCGCTGGTTGTTGTTCTCGATGTACCCCGCGCCACGTACGCCGGTGGCTCTGGAGGCCGCTGTCAGTACCTCCTGCAACGACAGGTTGTAGCGGATCAGCTTGTCCGGATTGACCTGGATCTGGAACTGGCGGACTTCTCCGCCGAACACGTTGACATCGGCCACACCCGGCACGGCCATCAGGTGTGGGCGAATGGTCCAGTCCACCAGCGTGCGTAGCTCCATTAGCGTGCGCGAGTCGGACGTGATGCCCAGCCCCAGCACCGTACTGGCGGAGGAGGCGAGCGGCGTGATGTTGGGCACAACCCCTTTGGGTAGCTGGCTGGAGAGGGTGGCCAGCCGCTCCGCCGCTACCTGGCGGTTGCGATAGATGTCGGTGCCTTCCCTGAATACCACCGTCACCACCGAGAGCCCCGGAATGGACTGCGACCGCATGGACTCAATGCCGACAGAGCCGGATACGGCGTTTTCGATGGGCTGTGTGACTAATGCTTCAACCAGTTCGGCAGTGAGCCCGGGCGATTCAGTCTGGATCACCACGAGGGTGGGAGAGAATTCGGGGAATACGTCCAGATTGGCGCGTGTCAGGCTGTACATGCCATAGACCACCACCAGGCTGGCCAGCCCGATGATCACGCCGTGAAAGCGCACGGCGAAGCGGACGAGGGCTGACATCATGTCAGGTCAGTCCTCATTCTCGTTTTTGATTTGATACTTGAACTCTTCCGACAGCAGCAATTGGGCCCCGCTGGTGATGACTTCTTCTCCGGGCGCGACACCGCTACTGTTGAACCAGCCATCCCCAGCCTCGATGTCGGTGCTGACATGCTGACGGACAAACTTGTCTGCCGCCTGTCTTTTGTAGATCCATGCCTTGTTGGCATACCACACCACGGCGGTCTGGGGCACGATGACGCCGGACGTGGCACTCCCCGGCGCCGAGAGTCTTGCTGTGACCCGCATTCCGGCACGCAGGTTGCCCGCCGGAGCCCGGTAGTAAAAAGTCTTGCCCTGCAGGGTGGCATCGGTCAGTGGCGATGCCGAGACAAAAGTGGCTGCAATGGCCTTGCCTTGCGCGCCAGCAGGCTCGATGAACAATGGCGTGTCCTTGTTGGGCGTCGCGCTGTCGAACGGCAACGTGACCTGCACGAGAACTTCGCGATATTGCAGCAGGGACTGCATCATCTCTCCTGGCGTTGACTGGGTTGCCCAGCCTGCCAATATATCGCCCCATTGCTGACGGATGCTGTCCCGTATACTGGAAGCGGCAGTTTCAGCGGCTGCGAGCTTGGCTTCATCGGCTTTCCATGCAGCTTCGGCCGCCGCGACGGCACGGTCGGAAACGTTGCGGTTATCGTGATTCAGCTGTGCCAGACGCTGGTATTCCTGCTGGCTGTTGGCGATAGCGGCGCGCACGACGTTGGCGTCAGTCTTGGCTGCCAGATAGCGCGTGCGCAACTCGACCAGGCTTTCGATGCCGATCACCATGCCGAACGACGAAACGGAAACGTGATGCGAGGCAGCCTTCAGGGCGGTAGTGGTGATTCCGCTTTGTTGCTGCGAATCCGGGGAAAGCGTAATCGTGGCTGCACCGTTCTCCGTAGTGACGTGCGAAGTGTTGGCGATGGCGTCGTCATGCCCGCTTGTTGCCGCTTCGTACTCGTCCTTGCCATAGAACACCAGCACCCAGAACAGGATGACGATAATCAGGGTCTGCAGTGCAATGATAATGGCTGTTTTACGGTTCATTCCTGGGTATCCTTGCGCTCTGGTGACGCGGGAAGTTCAGTATTATCCAATGGGCGCTGGATAGCGTCCTCCAGCAAAACGAGCGCGCGTTGTGCCCGAAGCCGTGCTGCCAGCACGCCTTGCTCCGCCACCAATGTTTCGAGGCGGACGCCAGTCTGCTCCAGGCGATCGGCATACCCCGCTTCGAACTGGCGCTCGGTCTGTGCCGCACGATGCTGTTGCGCTTCCAGCATCCGCTCGGCCTTGGCGGTTTCTTCCTGGGCGGCCTGATAGCGCGCCCGCGATTGATCCAGTTCGCTGATGACACGAGCCTGTAGCTCATTGAATTGCTGAGCCTCCAGCGCACGCTGTGCACCCGCTTCGGCAATAGGACCTTCGTTTTTGTTGAGCAGGGCGAGGATCATCGACAGGCCAAGCGACCAGCGGTTGTCTCCCTGGTCGAAGCTGTAGCCGGGAGATAATGTGATGTCCGGGTATTGTTTGGCGATTTCGAGCCTCAGTTTGGCTTCAGATGCGGCATAGCGTGCCAGTGCCGCACGTATGTCAAGCCGATTGGTCAGTGCCGCGCGCTGTAGTTCGGCATCTGGCAATGCGGTGGGTATGTCTGTTGTACTATTCAACTGCACTGATTCAAGCGCCTCTGTCGGCAACCCGGCGGATTCCGATAATCCGGCAAGCAAACCCGGCAGGAGCCCCTGTTCGGCGGCCAGCGCCTGCTGGGCTTTTTGTGCTTGCAGGCGGCCATTGCTCAAGTCGATATCCGACACCATACCTGCATCCAGTCGACTTTGAAGCATTTGCACGATTTCTCCGCGCAAGGCGACTTCACGTTCCAGCAGTTGGATTCTCTGTATTGTCGACTGATAGTCGGCCAGCCGATTGCGCAAACGACTGCGTATCTGCCAGGCGGCCTGGCCGATTTCGATGCGTGCCGCATCGGATAGGCTGGCGGCACGCTCCATGCGGATTGCGCGTTTATCGCCAGTCTCGACGGGGATGCCCAGAGAAAAGCCGAGCGTCCATGGGGATATGCCACCACCGGCCTTGCTGTGATGTTCAGCAACCGTCGAAAAGCCGGGGTTGGGTTTCTGTCCCGCAGTGATTTCCGCAGCCTGCGCCGCCTGCCATCGGGCACGCGCCACTTCCAGCTGCGGATGAAAAAAGAACGCTGCAAGCGTCAGCTCCCGCATGCCCCATGCCTTGATGGGGAAACCGTTCTCCGGGTATCCTTGAGAACG
This sequence comes from bacterium, assembly GCA_027310505.1. GTDB lineage: Bacteria > Pseudomonadota > Gammaproteobacteria > Burkholderiales > Methylophilaceae > CAIJXJ01. The sequence goes on along the minus strand of DAIDAS010000335.1, from coordinate 786 downwards.
CATGTAGTCGCGCAGTTCTGCGCTATCCAGGCTGTGTTGCTGGAAGCGCGCTACAGACTGCTCCGGCGCAATGGGTTTGGCCTGGTAGGTTTGCGTGGCGCAGGCGCCAAGCAGGCAACACAGGGCCATGAGCGGTAGGTTTTTTGCCATTGTGCCGGACATGGTTCGCGAGTTTACAGGCTGTGCCGGCAACCGGCAATTTATCAGGCTTTGGGAGAGGTTGTGGCTGCAATTGAAGTGACACGTCAACATCGTTTGGGGCTGGATGGCGCGCGGCAGGCAGTGCAGGCTGTTGCCGAACGCTTGCAAGGGGATTTGAATGCGCGCCACACGTGGCACGGGGATAGTCTCCGGTTCGAGTGCCCCGGTGCCGAAGGGCGAATCGACGTAACCGAGAGCGGCGTGCGGGTGTCGGTTGGTTTGTCCTGGCTATTGAAGCCTGCTCGCGGACGTATCGAACGATCGATTATCGATTATCTGGATGAGTATCTGGGATAGTTCGAATGCTATGAAATTCGGGTCGGGCCGTCTCACGCAATCTGCGCGCGGATTGCGTTCAGGGCGTCCTGCAAGGTTTCTTCCGGCAGGGCGTTGATCCCCTCGGCCAGCAATTCCGCCGCTTCTACCGCGCCAGTTGGCAGGTCGTGGCTGTCCAGTTCTGCAATCAGGCTGGCGGCGGCGCCGGCCACCATGAGCATGGACTGCCGCTCTTTCATCAGCAGTTCGATTTCCGAGCGCAGCAAGGGGATTTCCTGAGCATTGATGGTGTTGGGCATGGCGTTCTTC
>DAIDAS010000334.1 GCA_027310505.1 bacterium | reverse complement strand
TACCACCGGCCTGCTGATGCTGCGCGAAGGCCAGGTCAAGCGCGAGATTTTCTGTACCGAGATGGTCAAGAACGACCTTACCAGCGGCAACCCGCTGTTCAACATTCTCGGCCATTACTGTGGGGTCAACTGGCACGACGTGCCAATTAACGGCTCCAGCTTCGAGATTCCGGGCGCTGCCAACCTCAAATTCACTACGGTGGCCCTCAAAAGCAAGGCGCCGCCTTATTCGCCGCACCGCTACGACAGCCATGACGGCGACACCATCGGTGTGCTGGTCGAAGACAAGACCAACGGCAAGAAACTGTTCTACGCACCGGGGCTCGGTGAAATCGAGCCGCATTTGCCGCCGCTGATGGCGCAGGCCGATTGCATCATGGTCGACGGCACCTTCTGGACCAACACCGAAATGATCGACCTTGGTCTCATGGATAAAACTGCCCGCGATATCGGCCACCTGCCGCAATCGGGCGAAGGCGGCATGATGGAGGTGCTTTCGCAATATCCCAAGGCACGCCGCATACTGATTCACATCAACAACACCAATCCTATCCTGAACGAGGAATCCGCCGAGCGCCGTGAGCTGGAAGCAACCGGCATCGAGGTTTCCTACGACGGCATGGACATCATTCTTTGACGGAGAGAGCAATGAGCGACAAACTGCAACCCTGGAGCCGTGAAGAGTTTGAACAGAAGCTGCGTGAGCGCGGCCGTGGTTACCACATCTACCATCCGTTTCATGTGCTGATGTATGAAGGCAAGCTGACCAAGGAACAGCTGCAGTGCTGGGTGGCCAATCGTTTCTATTACCAGATTGCCATCCCCATCAAGGATGCTGCGATCCTTTCCAACTGTCCGGACCGCGAAGTCCGCCGCGGCTGGATCCAGCGCATTTTCGACCATGACGGCAGCGGCCACATCAATGAAGGCGGGGAGGGCGGTATCGAGGCCTGGATTCAACTGGGCGAAGCGGTCGGCATGACGCGCGAAGACGTGACATCGCTCAAGCTGGTGTCGCCATCCGCACGCTTTGCCGTGGATGCCTATATCAACTTCGCGCGCCAGCGTCCGTGGCAGGAGGCTGTCTGCTCCTCGCTGACGGAACTTTTTGCGCCGCACATCCACCAACAACGTATCGATGCCTGGCCGGACAAATACCCCTGGATCAAGCCCGAAGGCATGCAGTACTTCAAGAATCGCCTGACCCAAGCCCGTCGCGATGTGAAGCAGGGTCTGGACATCACGCTGGATTACTTTAGCCAGTCGCGTGAAATGCAGGAACGTGCCTGCGAAATCCTGCAGTTCAAGCTGGACGTGCTGTGGGCGCTGGCGGATGCCATCATGCTGCAGTGTTGTGACGTCAAGATCGAGGGTGGCACGCAATATGTCCGACAAGATCAAGTCTGATGCCGTTTTCGGCCTGGCGCGACACTATCGCTTTCAGTGGGAAGAGGCGCAGGGCGGCTACGTCCTGCTCTTCCCGGAGGGCATGATCAAGCTCAACGGCGGCGCCGGTGAGGTGATCAAGCGCGTGGATGGAAAAAAGACTGTCGGCGAGATCGTCGCCGACTGCAAGGCAGCTTTCCCCGATGTGCCTGACCTCGAGGCTGACGTGCTCGCCATGCTGCAATTGGCCCACGAAAAAGCCTGGATCGCATTGAAGGAGTAGTCATGTCGCAACAGAATAACGGTGCATTGCTCAATCATCCGCCCAAGCCTTTCTGGCTGCTGGCGGAAATCACTTATCGCTGTCCGCTGCATTGCGCGTTCTGCTACAACCCGACGGATTACGTCACACATACACAGAATGAGCTGACCACCGAACAGTGGATACAGGTGCTGCGCGATGCCCGCAAGATGGGGGCGTTGCAATTGGGGATCTCCGGTGGCGAACCGCTGCTGCGCGATGATATCGAGCAAATCGTCGCCGAGGCCGGCAGCCTAGGCTATTACAGCAACCTGATCACCTCCGGCGTCGGGCTGACCGAGAAGCGCATCGCCGAATTCAAGCGCGGCGGGCTGGATCACATCCAGCTCTCGATGCACGACATCACCAAGGACATCAACAACTTCATCACCGACACCAACACCTTCGAGCTGAAGAAGAAGGTGGCGGCCATGATCAAGGAATACGATTACCCCATGGTGCTCAATGTGGTGATTCATCGCTACAACATCGAGCATATCGGCGAAATCCTGGAAATGGCCGAAGCGATCGGCGCAGACTTCGTCGAACTGGCCAACACTCAGTATTACGGATGGTCGCTGCTGAATCGCGCGCAGCTGATGCCGACCCGCGAGCAACTGGAAAAGGCCGAGGCGATTACCAACAAGTTCCGCGAACGCGTCGGCAACAAGATGAAGGTGTTTTTCGTGGTGCCGGATTACTACGCTGATCGCCCCAAGAAGTGCATGAACGGCTGGGGCGAAGTGTTCATGATCGTCACCGCCAACGGCGATGTACTGCCTTGCCACTCGGCGCGCTCGCTACCGGGGCTGGAATTCCCCAACGTGCGCGAGAACGGCCTGGAATGGGCCTGGAACGAGTCGCCGGCATTCAACAAGTATCGTGGCGATGATTGGATGAAGGAGCCGTGCCGCTCCTGCCCGGAAAAAGAGAAGGATCTTGGCGGCTGCCGTTGCCAGACCTATCTGCTGACAGGGGATGCCGAGGGTACTGATCCGGTCTGTTCGCTCTCGCCAACGCATGATGTGATCCTGCAGGCGATCGAAGATGCCAAGAACCCCCAGCTGGCTGCCCAGCCTATCCTGTTCCGCAACGACAAGAACTCGCAAAAGATCGTGGCGGGCGAACTCAAGGATCTGGTCGCGCCGTTCCACGCACTGCCGTAATGCTTTCTGCCACGGCCGGCTTGAGCCCGGCTGTGGCAGAATAGCGGCATGCCTTCACAATCCACTTTTGCCATCGTACTGGCCGCGCTTGCGGCGCTTGCCCCGTTCGCCATCGATACCTACTTGCCGGCCTTTCCGGCGTTGGCTCATGATCTTGGCGCAACCACCCTGGGTATACAGCAGAGCCTGACGTTCTATCTGTTACCTTACGCCCTCATGACGTTATGGCATGGTGCCATTTCGGATTCAATCGGCCGCCTGGCAGCCATCCGCTGGGGGCTGCTAGTGTTCGCGCTGGCATCTGTCGGCTGTGCCTTGGCGCCAAACGTGGAGACACTGTGGTTTTTTCGCGTGTTGCAGGGGCTGTCGGGCGGGGCGGGTAATGTCGTGTCACGCGCCATGGTGCGCGAT
>DAIDAS010000330.1 GCA_027310505.1 bacterium | reverse complement strand
TGCTGGACCCGACCAAGGTAACCCGTTCCGCACTGCAGAACGCTGCTTCTGTGGCCGGCCTGATGCTGACCACCGACTGCATGGTGGCCGAGCTGCCGAAGGAAGATGCTCCGGCAATGCCAGGCGGCATGGGCGGTATGGGCGGCATGGACATGATGTAATCCTGTCCGAAGACAGGCGACTGTTTTTGTACGACCAATAAAAACCCCGCGAAAGCGGGGTTTTTTCTTTACGAACGTTAAATGTTACGCATATACTTCTAGCATCTTGCTGCCCGGTTAGAACGCTTGCGTATACGACAGGCAAAAAAAGGCCCCGGCTAAAGGGGAGTAAAACCGGGGCACAAGATGCCTTATGGAGATAAGGCGCCCGCTCAGGGAGGAGAAGCGGGAGACGATAAGCGTCTGCTGAATAAGATTTGCACCAAGCAAATAAGTTCCCGCTGATATGAGATTTTTATGCGTGCCGCTGAATAAGCGCACGCATTTTTTGTTTATAGAGATAACATCCTGATCATGACTGATCTCCTTGAAGGCCTGAACGATAAGCAGCTCGAAGCCGTGACGCTGCCTTACCAGTCCGCACTTATTCTGGCAGGTGCCGGTAGCGGCAAGACCCGGGTGCTGACGACGCGGATTGCATGGCTGATCCAGACCGGGCAGGTCAGCCCCACCGGTTTGCTGGCGGTAACATTTACCAACAAGGCCGCCAAGGAGATGCTGTCGCGACTTTCCGCCATGCTGCCGATCAACACACGCGGCATGTGGGTGGGTACTTTCCACGGGTTATGCAATCGGTTCCTGCGCGCGCACCATCGCGAGGCCAGGCTGCCCGCACTGTTCCAGATTCTCGATATGGCGGATCAGCTCTCTGCCATCAAGCGCCTGATGAAGGCAATGAATGTCGACGATGAAAAGTTTCCGCCGAAGCAGGTGCAGTCCTATATCAACAACAGCAAGGAAGAGGGCCTGCGCGCCAGCCAGCTGGATGCCTATGACAAGCACTCGGAAAAGATGCGTGAAATTTACGCAGAATACGATGCCCAGTGCCAGCGCGAAGGGGTGGTGGATTTTGCTGAGCTACTGCTGCGCTGCTACGAGGTGCTGGCGCGTGAAACAGCGTTGCGCGAGCATTACCAGAGCCGTTTCAAATACGTGCTGGTGGATGAGTTCCAGGATACCAACCGTCTGCAATACCTTTGGCTGAAGCTGCTCGCAGGCAAGGAGAACTGCGTGTTCGCGGTGGGCGATGACGATCAGTCGATCTATGCTTTCCGTGGCGCCCGCGTCGGCAATATGCTGGATTTCGAGCATGATTTTGGCGTCAAGACGATTATCAAGCTGGAGCAAAACTACCGCTCCCACAGCAACATTCTCGATGCGGCCAATGCCATCATCACGCACAACAGGAACCGTCTGGGAAAAAACCTGTGGACTTCAGCCGGTGCTGGCGAACCGATACGCGTATTCGAGGGCTACAACGACATCGAAGAAGCCAACTTCATCGTCGACGAGGTGAAGGCGCTGCATGCCGAAGGCCAGTCGCTTGACGACATGGCGCTGCTGTATCGCTCCAATGCGCAATCACGGGTGTTGGAACACGCACTGTTTTCCGCCGGATTGCCTTATCGGGTGTACGGCGGCTTGCGCTTTTTCGAGCGTGCCGAAATCAAGCACGCCATGGCCTACTTGCGTTTAATGGCCAACCCTGATGACGATACCGCGCTGCTG
>DAIDAS010000308.1 GCA_027310505.1 bacterium | reverse complement strand
CGCAGCGCAGGCAAGCCGGCCGGATACGCGAATGCCATGGCGACTTGCATCTGGGCAACATTGTCTTGCTCAAGGGCGAACCGACACCGTTCGACGGCATCGAATTCAATGCCGGCTTTCGCTGGATCGACGTGATGAACGAGGTTGCCTTTCTGGCCATGGATTTGTGGTACCGGGAACGCGCCGACCTCGCCTTGCGCTTTCTCAACGGTTATCTTGAGCTGACCGGGGACTACGAAGGCGCATCCGTACTGCGCTTTTACCTCGCCTATCGTGCTGTGGTGCGCGCCAAGATCGACGCCATGCGCGCCCACCAGACTGACACGCAACCGCGGGAGGCCAAATCCGCCATGGCAGGCTGCCACGGCTATCTCGCGCTGGCTGAAGACTGCCTGGCTTGGCAGAGACCGGCGCTCATCATCATGCACGGCCTGCCGGGAAGCGGCAAAACGACGGTGGCGCAAAGCGCACTGGAGCAGCTACTGGCGATACGCATTCGCTCCGATGTTGAACGCAAGCGCCTATATGGCCTGGCACCGCTGCAGGACAGTCGCTCGGGCATCGGCGATGGCATCTACAGTACCGCGGCAACGCAACGCACCTATGCCAGGTTGCACGAACTGGCGCACGGACTGCTCGGCGCCGGCTTCTCCGTGATCGTGGACGCAGCATTTCTCAAGCATGCCGAACGCGAGCAATTTCGCCAGCTGGCGCAGGAGATGGCGGCTCCCTTTGTCATTCTCGACATCCAGGCGTCTGCCGCCACCATGCGCCAGCGCATCCTGCAGCGGCAAACACAAGCCAGGGACGCCTCGGAAGCCAGCCTGGAAGTGCTGCAAACATTGCAGGCCGCCCATGAACCGCTGACAAGGCAGGAACTCGCCTGCACGGTCGAGTTCGTCAACGAGGATGGCGAGCCCGTCAGCCAGGCATCGTGGGATGCCCTACGACAAATGGCGGCATCACCGCTCCATAAAACATCATGCAACCGATCTGGCTGAAGCACTACCCGCCAGGCGTTCCGGCAGAAGCCGACATCTTCTGCTACGTATCGCTCAAGAACATGCTGGAGCAATGCTGCGAGCGCTACCATGCACTACCCGCCTTCACCAACATGGGTACCACCATCAGCTTTGGCGAACTTGACCGGCTCTCGCGCGATTTCGGCGCATGGCTGCAACATGGGATCAAGCTGCGCAAGGGCGAGCGCGTCGCCATCATGCTGCCCAACCTGCTGCAATACCCGGTGGCACTATTCGGCGCGTTGCGCGCCGGGCTGGTGGTAGTCAACGTCAACCCGCTCTATACCACCCGCGAATTGCAGGCCCAACTGGCCGATTCCGGTGCGGTAGCGGTCATCGTCCTGGAAAATTTCGCCCACACCCTCCAGCAGGCGCTGCCGGATACCGCAGTACGCCATGTCATCACGACCCAGGTGGGCGACCTGTTCCCTGTCATGAAAAAATGTCTGGTCAATGTTGTCGCCAAACAGATCAGACGCATGGTGCCGGACTGGGATATTCCATCCGCCATATCCCTACCTACCGCGCTCAAACGGGGCGGGCACCATCTCCTGACGGACGTGCCGATCGACCGGGATGACATTGCCTTTCTGCAATATACCGGCGGCACCACGGGTGTCAGCAAAGGTGCGATCCTCACTCACGGCAATCTGGTCGCCAATGTCGAGCAGACTTCAGCGTGGATCGGTCACCTTCTTACGGAAGGGGCTGAAGTGGTAATCACGCCCCTGCCGCTGTATCACGTGTTCTCACTCACGGCCAACCTGCTGCTCTTTGTCAAATGGGGCGGCAACAACGTCCTCATCACCAATCCGCGCGATATTCCCGCATTCGTGCAAGTGTTGGCGAAGACCCGGTTCACCGTAATCACCGGCGTCAACACCCTGTATAAAAAGCTGCTCAACGACCCCGGGTTTTCGCGGGTGGCTCAGCAGGGCGGCAGCCTCAAGCTCGCAGTGGCTGGTGGCATGGCATTACAGCGCACGGTGGCAGAACGCTGGCAAGCGGTGATGGGAATCCCGCTGATAGAAGGCTATGGACTAACCGAAGCCTCCCCCACGGTGTGCGCCAACCGCTTCGACATCACCGAATTCAGCGGCACCATCGGCCTGCCGCTACCCTCTACCCGGATCGCCATTCTTGACGAAGCAGGACATGCATTGCCACCAGGCGAGGCTGGCGAAATCGTGGTGCAAGGGCCGCAAGTCATGCGGGGGTACTGGAACCGGCCTGAAGAAACTGCCCGCACCTTCATCGCGGATGGCTGGCTGCGCACCGGCGACATCGGCGTGATGGATGAGAACGGCGCCATTCGCTTCATCGAGCGCTGCAAGGATGTCATCGTGGTATCCGGCTTCAAGGTCTACCCTAGTGAAATTGAAGAAGTGGTCATGCGCCATCCCGGCGTGCGCGAAGTGGGAGCCGTGGGCGTGCCGGACGAAAACAGCGGCGAGTCGGTCAAGCTCTGCGTGGTGAAGCAGGACCAGACTCTCACCAGCGAAGCACTGCTTGCATACTGCCGGGCTAACCTCGCTGCCTACAAGGTGCCCAGGCACGTGGAATTCCGCGATCACTTGCCGAAGAACCCGATCGGCAAAATACTGCGCCGGGCGCTCAAGGAGGAGACATCATCAGCAAGCCTGCCGACAACCTGAATGCGGAGAAACTACTGGCCATCGTGCGCGACCTCGCGCGCGAACTTCGTCAGGGCCGCAGCGACGTCCAGCGCCTCGGACTCGACCACGCGCTGGAGCGCGACTTTGGCCTCGACAGTCTGGCGCGCGTGGAACTGCTGGCCCGCATCCAGCGCGAACTGGGCGTACGGCTGGCCGAAGAAGCCTTCGCCGTGGCCGAAACGCCAAGAGATCTATTGAAGCAGCTGCACGCGGCCACCGGCGCCGTATTCACCGCGCCGGCCACCATGCAACCGGCCGCCGCCCGGCTGGAACGTCCGCAGCAAGACATCGGCACGCTGACCGGCATTCTCGACTGGCATGTCGCCCACCACGGAGATTGGGTGCACATCACCCTGTATGGCGAGGGCGAGCGCAGCCAGGACATCAGCTATCGCCAGTTGCGCGACGAGGCACAGGCACTCGCTGCCGGCCTACTGGCACTAGGCCTGAGGGATGGCGACAAAGTCGCCATCATGCTCCCCACCTGCCGGGAGTTTTTCGCCGCCTTCTATGGGGCAATTTACGCCGGCTGCGTGCCGGTGCCGCTCTACCCTCCGGCACGGCCTTCGCAACTGGAAGACCACATGCGGCGCATTGCCGGCATCGTCGCCAACGCCGGGGCCACCACGCTCGTCACTGACGACAAGGCCAAAGTTCTGGGGCACCTGCTGCGCGCGCAATGCGCAGCACTGCAAGAAGTCGCCACGGTGAAAGAACTGTCCGCCCATGTCAGCCCACCCGCATTGCCGCTAGTAAAGCCGCAAGATATGGCCTTTTTGCAATACACCTCCGGCAGCACCGGCAATCCCAAGGGCGTCATGCTTACCCACGCCAACCTGCTGGCCAACCTGAATGCAATGGAACAAGCTTCGGGGATCACCGCTGATGACGTATTCGTCTCATGGCTGCCGCTCTACCATGACATGGGGTTGATCGGCGCCTGCATGGGCAGCCTCTACGTCGGCTTCCGCCTGGTGCTGCTGTCGCCGTTGGCATTTCTTGCCCGCCCCAGCCGATGGTTGTGGACTATCCATCGGCATCGCGCCACCGTTTCAGCCGCCCCCAACTTCGCCTACGAGATCTGCAGCAGCAAGGTGGACGAACGCGACCTCGAAGAACTCGATCTCGGCTGCTGGCGCATCGCCTACAACGGTGCCGAGCCCGTCAGCCCTAACACCATAGAGAATTTTTCCGCGCGTTTTGCCCGTCATGGATTCAGGCGTGAGGCCATGACACCGGTATACGGGCTGGCTGAATGCTCGGTTGGCCTGGCCTTTCCGCCGGCGGGACGAGGCCCGCTGCTCGACCGCGTGGACCGTACCCGCCTGGCCGAAGACGGTATCGCCCTTCCCGCCCCGCCTGAAGACCGCCATGCCATGCACGTAGTAGGTTGCGGCCAGGCGCTGCCCGGCCATGAAATACGCATCGTCGACGCCGTCGGCAACGAACAGCGGGAACGTACCACCGGCCGTGTCCAGTTCCGTGGGCCCTCGGCGACTTCCGGCTATTTCGGCAATGCCGAAGCAACGGCACATCTGTTCGATGGTCAATGGCTTAACAGCGGCGATATCGGCTACCTGGCTGGCGGCGAACTTTACCTCACCGGGCGTGAAAAGGATGTCATCATCCGTGGCGGCCACAACATCTACCCGCAGGAACTTGAAGAGGCCGTTGGCCACCTGCCCGGCGTGCGCAAGGGCGGCGTGGCAGTCTTTCCCGCCACCGATCCGAACACCGGTACCGAGCGGCTGGTGGTGCTGGCCGAAACCCGCGCACAGAATGCCGCGGAACACAGCCGCCTGCTGGCCGAGATCAATGGGCTCGCTGTCGACTTGGTCGGCATGCCTGCGGACGACATCGTGCTGGCCCCGCCACGCAGCGTGTTGAAGACATCCAGCGGCAAAGTGCGCCGCGCCGCCTGCCGCGAACGGTATGAACGCGGCGCCCTGGCCCACGCCCAGCGTGCCCCGTGGCTGCAACTGCTGCGTTTGGGCCTATCCGGCGGCCGGGCACAAACCATGCGCCTGCTGCATGAGGGCGCCAGCCTGCTATGGGCGGCCTGGGCATGGACGGTGTATCTCGCCATCGTGCCGGTCGCCTGGCTGCTGATCGTGCTCAGCCCCACGCTCGCTCTGCGTCGTCGTTTCGCCAGATGGAGCTCGCGCCTCGCATTGGCGCTGATCGGGTTGACACCAGAAATCGAGGGTCTGCAGCACCTTGCCGACGACATGCCGTGCATCGTGGTCACCAACCACGCCAGCTACCTCGATGCGCTGGTGCTGGCTGCCGCGCTGCCGCCACGCTTTGCCTATGTCGCCAAGCAGGAGTTGCTGAAAAAACCGGCTGCCGGCATCCCCCTGTATCGCCTCGGCAGTGTCTTCGTCGAGCGCTTTGACAGCGCGCGGGGCGCCGAGGATACGCAAGAACTTGAAGCACGGGCACGCGCCGGGGAAGGGCTGGTGTTTTTCGCAGAAGGCACTTTTCTGAGTGTGCCGGGGTTACTGCCTTTTCGCATGGGGTCGTTCACGGTCGCCGCGCATTGCAGCCTTCCGGTCATACCGCTGGCGCTGACCGGCACCCGCAACCTGCTACGCGGCGAGGAAACCCGGCCGCACTACAGCCCGCTACGGGTACAGATTGGTGCACCGCTGAAGCCACTGGCAAACGACTGGCCAGCCGCCTTGCAACTACGCGACGAGACACGCCGATGGATACTGGAGCGGATAGACGAGCCCGACTCGGGCGCGTAAATACAGGCTGACGTCTGCCGTCAGAAGGCAAGGCGAGTTGGCTTGGCGAGCAAAAACTGGCAGCATGGCAGCCTCAGACTCCCACCATCAGCAAACCCCACCGAAGGCTTTAGTTTCATGACATCAAACACCATCGAATTCCACCTCACTGGCGAATACGTCGAACTCTGCAATCTGCTCAAGCTGGCCGGCATCGCCGATAGCGGAGGACAGGGCAAAGTTCTGGTCGCGCAAGGGGAGGTCACCGTGGATGGCCAGCCCGAGAGCCGCAAAACCGCCAAGATTCGCGCGGGCCAGCAGATCGTATGCCTGGGGCATACCATCAACGTCGTGGGCGCAGCCTGATTACCAGTTGCCGGTAAAGCGCTTGATATCGCGCAACTGACGCTTGGTCGGGCGTCCCAGGCCATGATCGCGGATACCGAATTCAGCTTTTTTCTGCTCCGCCATCAGTTCACGCCGCTTGCGCCCTTCTTCCGTTTCTTCGTATAACAAGGCGGCCTCCGGGGCACCGCGCCGCTGGGCGGAAATCGCCTTGACCACGACCTCCCACTCACCGTCTTCACGCGTGATTCTCAGCAGCGCTCCCACTTTGACTTCGCGCGCCGCCTTGGCGCGGTAGCCGTCGTAATGCACCTTGCCGCCATCGATGGCGTCTGACGCCAGTCCACGCGTCTTGAAGAAACGCGCCGCCCACAGCCACTTGTCGAGGCGGACTTTATCCGAGGCATCATCATCCCGGTCACCATGAGTCCTACGGCTCATTTCTGATGCTCATGCTCACGGATGTGGCCTGCATCACACGCCTTCCGGAATCCATCCAGCGTGCGCTGCACACGGCCCAGTACAGTATCGGGGCGGTAGTCGCCAACCTCATCAGGCACCCCCGCCGACAGCCCGGTCAGCAGTTCGAGCCCTTCCAGCACATTGTCGATGGTGCTGATCCTGAACTCTCCCCGCGCCACCGCTTCCACCACCTCCTGATCCAGCACCAGATGCGGACGGTTGCGGGAGGGAATGATCACGCCTTGCGTGCCATCCAGCCCCAGTTTGCGGCAGGCACGGAAGTAGCCTTCGATCTTTTCGTTGACGCCGCCGATCGGCAGCACTTCACCATGCTGGTTCAATGCGCCGGTGATCGCGATCCCTTGCGGCAGCGGCAGGCCGGACAACGCCGACAACAGTGCATAAAGTTCGGCACAGGAGGCAGAATCGCCCTCCACGCCATGATATTCCTGCTCGAACACCAGCGAGGCGGAAAGGCATAACGGCGCCAGATGGGAAAAAGCAGCAGACAACCAACCCTGCAATATGAGCACGCCCTTGTCGTGGTTGGGGCCGGTCATTTCGACTTCGCGGTCGATATTGACCACCCCGTCTTCGCCCGCGTAAGCCTGAGCGGAGATGCGCACCGGCGAACCAAACCGGTAGTCGCCAAGATCGGCCTGCGTGAGGCCGTTGATCTGCCCCACTTCACGGCCGTGAATGCGGATCATCAATTCGCCGTCGGCGATGGCTTCGAGCATGGCCTGCTCGGGATAGTTATGCCGCGCCGTACGCTCGGCCAGCGTGGTCTCGACATCCTGCACCTCGACAATCCCGGCTCCGCGCTGCTGCGCGTAAGCTGCGGCTTCCACCAGGATGGTTTCCAGATGACCGAACTCGGCACTCATGCGTCGCTGGTCGTCGATCCTGCGATGCATTTCCAGCAACAACCGACTGACGGCCGCAGCCGAAAAATGCGGCAGCTTCAATGCGGCGCAACGCTGGGCAATGAGGATCGCACTGGCGCGGCGGGTTTCCTGGTTGGCCAGGAAATGCTCGGCAAAATCGACCTTGACACAGAAATGGCGGGCGAATTCCGGGTCGGCCTCCTGCAACTCGTAATAATCCTCGCGGGTACCGATCAGCACCAGCTTGACGTGCAGCTCCAGCG
>DAIDAS010000307.1 GCA_027310505.1 bacterium | reverse complement strand
GTTGGATAGGGTGCGGGCCTGTGGCGGGGCGGATTTGCCATCGAATGGCCAGAGCTTGTCAACGCTGACGCTGCTGCATCCCGAAAGCAGGAACAGTGTCAGGCTGGCGAAGGCCAGTGCCGTGGCGCGGATGAATCTGTTGTTCACGCGAGTTTCCCCAAATTTTTGCAAAAGCGCATATTGCCATCGGCGACCGCGCGGTACAACGGCCTTAAAGCGATTTCTGCCTGCCGTTCCAGGGAGCGACCTTGAGCAGCAGCAACATTCCCGGCACTGCCAGCAGAAAGCACAGCATCATGAATTTCGTCCAGCCCATGCCTGCGCATGGAATGGCTGGTAGCCAACTGGCCAGTTTCAGGGCGCCATCCTCCACCAGGCACCCCGCCCCAGCGTTGGCGAAAGTGCGGGGTACGGCGGCAAGGCTGGTGAATAGTGCGAACTGCGTCGCGGTATAGAGCGGGTGCGTGGTTTTGGCGATGAAGGCGACGAAAGCGGCTGTGCCCAGCCCGACGCCGAAGGCTTCGATGCCGATCACAATGGCTAGCTGGGTCAGCTCTGCTGCGCCGGGTACTTCATGGCGCCCCAGCCATGCCAGCCAGGCAAAACCCAGAATCGCGACCATCTGCATGACGCCGAACAGCCACAGCGCGCGGTTGATGCCCAGGCGCAGCATCCATGCCCCACCCAGCAACCCCCCGATGACGCTGGGCCACAATCCGGCATTTTTCGCCACCAGCCCGATCTGGGTTTTGGTAAAGCCCATGTCGAGATAGAACGGCGTGGCTAGCGCGGTGGCCATGCTGTCGCCCAGTTTGTAGAAAAAGATGAAGGCCAGCACCAGCAGCGCGGAATTCCAGCCGCTACGGGTGATGAATTCGTGGAAGGGTTCCAACACGGCTTGCCGTAGTGTTCTGGGCGCGCCCGCTTTCAATAAGGGCTCATGTACGAGCAGCGTCATCGCCAGCCCCGGCAGCATGAAGAGCGTGGTGATCATGAATACCGCGTTCCACGGCAGGTGATCGGCCAGGATCAGCGATAAGGAACCCGGCACGAGGCCGGCGATCTTGTAGGCGTTGACGTGTATCGCGTTGCCCAGCCCCAGTTCGCTATCCAGCAGCAGTTCGCGTCGGTAGGCATCGAGCACGATGTCCTGTGATGCGCTGAAAAAGGCGACGACGCCAGCCAGGTAGGCGATTGTCCACAGATCGAGCGCGGGATGCAGCAGGCCGAAGGCGGGAATGGAAACCAGCAACGCGATTTGCGAAATCAGCAGCCAGCCGCGTCGGCGGCCAAGGGGCGGGATGTAGCGGTCGAACAGCGGCGCCCACAGGAATTTCCAGGTAAACGGCAACTGGATCAGCGCGAACAGCCCGATGGATTTCAGGTCTACATGTTCCGAACGCAGCCAGGCGGGCAACAGGCTGATCAGGATGTAGAGCGGCAGGCCTGAGGAAAATCCGGTGAAGATGCAGATAAGCATGCGCTTGTTGAACAGCGCGGATTTCCAATCAGTATTCGTCATGGGCGACACCTTACCCGAAAACCCATGTGCTGTGCCACAATGCCGCCATGCCTGAACTCAGCCTGATTTCCGCTTTCCTCGTCGGCCTGCTTGGCGGCGGCCATTGTGTCGGCATGTGCGGCGGCATCGTCGGCGCAGCGACGATTACCCTACCCGGCCAGCGGCCGCAGTTGCCGTTTCTGTTTGCTTACAACACCGGGCGCATTGCCAGTTACACCATGGCGGGGGTGCTGGCAGGATTAATCGGGGCCTCAGGTTTCTTTCTCGATCATGTGCTGCCTGTGGAAAAAATCCTCTATGCACTGGCCAGCTTGATGCTGGTGGTGTTGGGCCTCTATCTCGCGGGTTGGTGGCAGGGCGTGCTGGTGCTTGAACGTGCCGGTGGTGCGTTATGGAAGCGCCTGCAGCCGCTCTCGAAAAAACTGCTGCCACTGCGTTCCACGCCACAGGCGATTGCGCTGGGGCTGGTGTGGGGCTGGCTGCCGTGCGGTCTGGTGTATTCGGTATTGGTTGCTGCGATGGCGACGGGCAGCGCGCTGCATGGCGGTATGCTGATGCTGGCGTTCGGCCTTGGCACGCTGCCTACGCTGCTGGCCATGGGGCTGGCAGCGGTTCGGCTGAAGAGATTTCTGCAGAACCTGTGGGTGCGCAGGGTCAGCGGGCTGCTTGTGCTTGGGTTTGGGGCGATTGGGCTGGCTCGATTGTTGTTCTAGGCAGCATGTCGCTCAGGTCGAGATCGGCCAGGATTTCTCGAAACGGTAGATCGCCAGACTGCCTAGCAAGTTGGGCAATACCGCTACCTCGTCGCCGTTGGTCATGACCAGCCGCTGGGTAATACGTACCTCCAGTCCGGCACAGAATTCCTCAAAATCATTGAGTGTGCACAGGTGGATGTTGGGCGTGTTGTACCACTGGTACGGCAGGCTTTTCGACATCGGCATGCGTCCGGTGAGCAGGCTCCAGCGATGGCGCCAGTAACCGAAGTTGGGGAAGGTGACGATGCCCTGCTTGCCGACGCGCAGCATCTCCCGCACGACCTGTTCGGTGTGGTGCATGGCTTGCAGGGTCTGCGACAGGATGACGTAGTCGAACGAGAGCGAATCGAAGCCGGCGAGGCCGTCCTCAAGGTTCATCTGGATGACGTCAATGCCGTTTTTCACGCAGGCGAGCACATTGGCGTCGTCTTTTTCGATGCCATAGCCGCGTACGTTGAGCGTATCCCGCAGATAGCCCAGCAGGCTTCCATCGCCGCACCCCAGGTCGAGCACGCGGGAGCCGGGCGTGATCCAGCGTGCGATGGCGGCGAAGTCGCTGCGTTCGACGGCGGTTTCGGCGAAGCGGGCATGGGCCTGGACAGGAACGTGGGTCATGCGATGTTCTCCAGGTAGGCGCGCACTATGTCGTGATAGTGCTGGTCAGGCATCAGGAAGGCGTCGTGGCCGTGCGCGGCAGTGATTTCGGCATAGGCCACCGACCGTTCGTTGTCCAGCAGCGCCTTGACGATCTCGCGCGAACGCGCCGGGGAAAAGCGCCAGTCGCTGGTGAATGAAATCACCAGAAAATCGGCCTTGGCCTTGGCCAGCGCCGTACTCAGGTCGCCGTTGCAATCGGCGGCAGGGTCAAAGTAATCGAGTGCCCGCGTCATGCGCAAATAGGTGTTGGCGTCGAACGATTCAGCGAACTTGTCGCCTTGGTATCTCAAATACGATTCCATCTCGAATTCGACATCAAAACTGTATTTGATCTCGCCTGAGCGCAGCTTGCGGCCGAACTTGTCGCCCATGGCATCATCGGAAAGATAGGTGATGTGGCCGAGCATGCGCGCGATACGCAAGCCGCGGCGCGGCACCACGCCATGTTCGTAATAGTCGCCGCCGTGGAACTCCGGGTCGGTGATGATGGCCTGACGCGCCACTTCGTTGAAAGCCATGTTCTGCGCCGTCAGGTTGGGTGCGGCGGCAATGACCAGTGCGTTCCTGACGCGATCGGGGAAAGTCAGCGTCCACTGCAGGGCCTGCATGCCGCCGAGGCTGCCGCCGACGATGGCCGCGAAAGTCTTGATGCCGAGTTGGTCTGCCAGGCGTGATTGTGCCTGCACCCAGTCCTCCACCGTGACGATGGGGAAGGTCGAGCCCCACAGTTTGCCTGTGCCCGGGTTGATGCTGGAGGGGCCGGTGGAGCCGTGGCAGCCTCCGAGATTGTTGACGCCGATGACGAAGAATCGGTTGGTATCCAGCGGCTTGCCGGGGCCGATCATGTTGTCCCACCAGCCGGGGTATTTGTCGTTCTCGCTGTATTTGCCAGCCACGTGGTGCGTACCGGAGAGCGCATGACAGATCAGGACGGCGTTGGACTTGTCGGCGTTGAGCGTACCGTAGGTCTCATAAACCAGGTCATAGGCAGGCAGCACCGCGCCGGACTTCAGGGCGAGCGGCTCGTTGAAGTGCGCGGTCTGCGGGACAACGATGCCGACAGAAGAAATATCACTCATGCGCGGATTATACTACGCAGTATGTGCAATCCACCCAACATCACCCCCTATCTCGGCGTTTCACCGCAACGGGGCCGGGACGTCTATATACACGAGTCTGCCCTGATCATCGGCGATGTGGC
Organism: bacterium; assembly: GCA_027310505.1. Lineage (GTDB taxonomy): Bacteria > Pseudomonadota > Gammaproteobacteria > Burkholderiales > Methylophilaceae > CAIJXJ01. The sequence goes on along the minus strand of DAIDAS010000307.1, from coordinate 1,029 downwards.
GCTGGGAGACGATGCTTCCGTCTGGCCGGGCACGGTGATCCGCGGTGATGTCAACAGCATCCGCATCGGTGCCGGTACCAATGTGCAGGATGCGTCCGTGCTGCATGTCAGCCACAAGTCGAGCTGGGATCCGGGCGGGGCTCCGCTCACCATCGGCAGCAATGTGACCATCGGCCACAAGGTGATCCTGCATGGATGCACCATCGGCGACGAATGCCTGATCGGCATGGGCGCCATCGTGATGGACAAGGCGGTCATTCAGCCGCGCGTACTGGTCGGTGCCGGCAGCTTGGTGCCTGAAGGACGGATTCTGGAAAGCGGCTATCTTTATCTTGGCAGCCCCGCGCGGCGGGTGCGGGCATTGACGGAGAAGGAACTGGCGCATTTTTCCTACTCCGCGCAGCATTACATTCGCTTGAAAAACAATTACATGGCGGGCAGCCAAGGGGCTGATCGGGTATAATCCCTTCTTGATATTGAATTGAAGGAATCTCCATGCGCATGGAAGTCCATGTCCACGGCTATCTCGAGCTGGTTGAAGGCGTCGGCAAGCGCCAGGTGGAAGGCGCACTGCGACCTCTGCTGCATTATCTCGATGTCGAGCACCTCAATGAACTGAAGAGCCTTGAGCCCGATCAGCCCGGTTTTGTGTTCGGCGACCGCAACTACACGCTGGAAATGTGCTGCACGCTGGAAGTCGGCCGCAACTTTTTCCATGCGCTGGAAGAAGGCATGCAGGCGCTCGGCAAGCTGGTGGAAAATGCGACGGCCATCGAAGTGATCAGCTATCACGAAGACGGTCGCGACGAAACGCAACTGATGTTTGTCGGCCCGACCCCGGAGGCCATTCTGGAGGCCCAGCGCCGCCACATGCTGGAAGATGTGTCCGCACTGCTTTCACGCCATTTCAGGCAAGAGGCGGTGGATGAGGTGCTGAACCTGGTGAGCGATTTGTTCCGCCGCGAGCAGAAGGTTGTCGAGCAGACCGTATCGTCCGAAGACGCGAGTTCGATCCTGCAGATGCCTGAT
>DAIDAS010000030.1 GCA_027310505.1 bacterium | reverse complement strand
CGATGGGGCGGCCCCATTCGCGCGTGGTTTCGCCTTTCCACTTGTGCGTGGCATCAATGCCCATCTTGCTGCCCAGGCCTGATACCGGGCTGGCAAAATCCAAGTAATCGATGGGCGTATTTTCCACGATCACCGTGTCCCGTGCGGCATCCACCCGCGTCGTCAGCGCCCAGACCACTTCCTTCCAGTCGCGGATATTCACGTCGTCATCCGTGACGATGATGAACTTGGTGTACATGAACTGCCGCAGGAAGCTCCACACCCCCATCATCACCCGCCGCGAATGGCCGGGGTATTGCTTCTTCATGCTCACCACCGCCAACCGGTAGCTGCAGCCTTCGGGCGGCAGGTAGAAATCCGCGATTTCGGGAAACTGCTTTTGCAGCAGCGGCACGAACACCTCGTTCAGCGCCACGCCCAGCACCGCAGGCTCGTCCGGCGGCTTGCCGGTATAGGTGCTGTGGTAGATCGGGTCGCGCCGCATGGTGATGCGCGTGATGGTGAAAACCGGAAAATCATCGACTTCGTTGTAGTAGCCGGTGTGATCGCCGAATGGGCCTTCGGATGCAGTTTCGCCGGGCATGATATGGCCTTCCAGCACGATTTCCGCCCCTGCCGGCACATGTAAGTCATTACTTACGCACTTGACCAGTTCCGTTTTGCTGCCGCGCAGCAGGCCTGCGAACTGGTATTCTGAAAGCGTGTCCGGCACCGGCGTCACCGCGCCGAGGATAGTCGCCGGGTCGGCGCCCAACGCCACTGCCACCGGAAACGGCTCGCCCGGGTGTGCCGCACACCAGTCGCGAAAATCCAGCGCGCCGCCGCGATGGGCCAGCCAGCGCATGATCACCTTGTTTTTTGCGATGACCTGCTGGCGATAGATGCCCAGGTTCTGACGTTCCTTGAGCGGCCCCTTGGTGACGGTCAGCCCCCAGGTAATCAACGGCGCCACATCGCCGGGCCAGCAAGTCTGGATCGGCAGCTTGCCCAGATCGACATCCTCGCCTTCCAGCACCACTTCCTGACATGGGGCGCGACTGACGATCTTGGGCGCCATGTCCAGCACCTTCTTGAATTTCGGCCATTTTTCCCAGGCGTCGCGCAAGCCTTTTGGGGGCTCCGGCTCCTTCAGGAAGGCCAGCAGCTTGCCCACATCGCGCAGCGCGGCAACACTCTCCTCACCCATGCCCAATGCTACGCGGCGCGGCGTACCGAACAGGTTGCCCAGCACCGGCATGGTATGCCCTGCAGGCTGCTCAAACAGGATGGTGGGGCCGCCCGCCTTGAGCACGCGATCGCAGATTTCCGTCATTTCCAGACGCGGGCTGACCGGAGTATGCACTCGCTTCAATTCGCCCATCGCCTCCAGTTGCGCCATGAAATCGCGCAAATCCTTGTATTGCATGTCACACGCTCGCTGATTTTGTTGCAGCACAGTTTACACAGGATGCCCCGTGGCCGCACGCCGGTTTTGGGCTAAAATCACGCTTTGCAATTTGACAGGAACACACCATGCAAGCACGCGTAAAGTGGGTCGAGAATGTTTGTTTTGTCGGGGAATCGAGCTCCGGTCATGCGCTGGTGCTGGATGGTGCACCGGAATCCGGCGGCCGCAATCTGGGCATGCGCCCGATGGAACTGCTGCTGATCGGCATGGGCGGCTGCACATCGTTCGATGTCGTCACCATCCTGAAGAAGGCACGCCAGCCGATCACCGATTGCGTGGCGGAAATCACCGCCGAACGCGCTGAAACCGTGCCCAAGGTGTTCACCAAGATTCATGTGCACTTCATCGTTACCGGTCAGGGACTGGCGCCAGCGCAAGTGGAGCGCGCCATCAAGCTGTCCGCGGAAAAATACTGCTCGGCCTCATTGATGCTGGGCAAGGCGGCTGAAATCACCCACGATTTCGAAATCCGTGAATTCGAAATCGGGGCAGCGCCCGAGGCAGCTTAAGGCACTCCGCCCAGACTATTTCTGGTTCTGGGCGGAAATCTTCAGGTACTTCTGGTACAGCTCGTCCTTGGTTTCCCGCACGTCGGGGTTGAACGGGATGCAATCGATAGGGCAGACTTCCTGGCACTGCGGCTTGTCGTAATGGCCGACACACTCGGTGCACAGGTTGGGGTTGATCTCGTAGATTTCCTCACCCTGCGAAATCGCACTATTGGGACATTCCGGCTCGCATACGTCGCAGTTGATGCATTCGTCGGTAATCATTAAAGCCATTTTTATTCCTTGGCGCCAATCTTGCGCTTCAATTCCGCTTCAACCAGTGGCGGGACGAACTGACTCACATCGCCCCCCAGCAGGGCAATCTCGCGCACCAGACTGGCTGAAATAAACATGTATTGTTCCGCCGGGGTCAGGAACAATGTTTCGACCTCGGGGTACAGCTTGCGGTTCATGCCCGCCAGCTGGAATTCGTATTCAAAATCGGAAACGGCGCGCAACCCGCGCACCACCACTGCCGCACCCTGCTCACGCACGAACTGCATCAGCAGCCCGGAGAATGCCATCACATGCACGTTCGGACAGTCTGCGAGCACTTCAGCCGCCATCGCCACACGTTCATCCAAGCTGAAAAACGATCTCTTGGAGGTGTTTTCAGCGACCGCCACGATGACTTCCGAAAACACGCCTGCAGCACGGCGCACGATGTCCTCATGCCCGCGTGTCAGCGGATCGAAAGTACCAGGGTAAACAGCCTTATTGTTCATATGCACATTTTAGCAGGTGATAATGCACACTGCCCGCCTTGCCGTGCTTGAACACGTCCCAGCCGGGCAGATCCGTCAGCGGGTGCTCCGCCTCGGCATATACCACGCCTTGCGGCGCCAGATGCCTGGCCAACTGCGGCAGGAGCTTTTCCAGCCAGCCCTGTCCATAGGGCGGGTCAAGAAAGATCACGTCGAAGCGCCGGGTGTTTTGCGCCAGGAACTGCAAGGCATCCAGCCGCAGGATGCGTGCATGCTCCGCTTTTAGCTGATGGGCGTTTTCTGTCAGCGCGCGATGCACGGCCGGGTTCTGCTCCACGAGCACCACCTCGGCAGCATAACGGGATAGTGCCTCGAACCCGAGCGCGCCGCTGCCTGCGAATAGATCGAGACAGGTCTTGCCGTGCAACTCCTGCCCCAACCAGTTGAACAACGTCTGCCGCACCCGGTCAGGCGTCGGTCGCAATCCTAGCGCATCGGGGAAACGCAGCATGCGGCTGCGCCACTCCCCCGCACTGATCCTGACCTTATTTTGCGTCTGTGCCAACGATCACCGTCACCATGTTGTCCGGTTTGATGCGCCGCGCAAAGGCGCCCTTCACCTGCGAGGCCGTCACCTTGGCGATTTCCTTGTTGAAATCGTCCAGGTAGGTCAACGGCAAATGGTAGAAGCCGATCACCGAGAGATAACTCAATATCTTGCCGTTGCTGTCGATGCGCAACGGAAACCCGCCGATGATGTTATCCTTGGCCGCCTTCATTTCCTTGGCGCTCGGGCCTTCCTTGATGAATTTCGCAAGCGTTTCGTTCACGACCTTGAGTGCCTCGCCGGACTGTTCGCGCTTGGTCTGCAAACCGATCAGGAACGGCCCCAGTTCGCTCAGCGGCAAGAAATAGCTGTAAACGCTATAGACCAGGCCACGCTTCTCGCGTACCTCTTCGGTCAGGCGCGACACAAAACCACCGCCACCGAGAATGTAATTGCCGACATACAACGAAAAATAATCCGGATCGCCGCGCTTGACGCCCGGATACCCTATCAGGATATGCGACTGCGAAGCCGGATGCGGGATGCGCTAGATTTTGGCCCCAGTCGGATATGGAACCGGCGGCGGCGGGGTTGCCACCCTCGCCCCTTTGGGCAGCCCGCCCGCCAGCGTTTCGGCGACCCGCGCTGCCGCATCCTGGCTCAGATCGCCCATCATGGCGATCACGGCACCATCGGCACGGTAATACTTCTGGTAAAACTGCTGCAGATCATCGCGCTTGATCGTGGCCACGGATTCCGGCGTATCCGCATTGGCGATGCCGTAAGGGTGATCGCCATACAACGCTGCAGTAAACGCCTTGTCAGCGATGCTCTCCGGCTGGGTGGCCGCCTCGCGCAGCCCTGAGATGATGCGGGCCTTTTCCCGCTCCAGCACGCTTTCAGGGAATTCAGGCTGCTGCAGGATCTTGCCAAAAAGCTCCAGCGCCGCCCCGCTTTCGCGGTCGCTGGACAGGGTACGTAGCGAAACGCCGGCACGATCCTGATCCTGGTCACCGCCGAGCACCGCGCCCAAGTCGGCCAGACGGCGTGAAATTTCCGCATCGCTCAAGCCGCCCGCGCCCTGGGAAAGCATATGCTGGGTCAACTCGGCCAGACCGGCCTTTTCACGCGTATCGCGGCTGCTGCCGGCGGGAAAGTTCACCGCCACGTCGATCATCGGCAACTCGTGGTTCTCGACGAAATACACCTCGGCACCAGAGCTGGTCTGCCAATGCTGGATCGGCAGGCCGGCCCACGCGGTCGTTGCCAGGGCAAGGCCGGCCATCATGGCAGCCACCCGATGCATCATTTTAGTGGTGACCATGGGGCATCTCCTTATGCTTGGGCGCATTTTCGTCGATCGGCTGCGGATCGAGCGTCGCCACCGTCAGGTTATCCGTGGTGAGGTATTTGCGCGCCACGGCCTGCACCTGCTCGGCGGTCACCGCCTGCAACCGGGCCGGATAATCCTTGAGCAGCCGCCACGAAAGCCCGGCAGTTTCCAGGTTACCGATCTTCATGGCCTGGTAGAACATGGAGTCGCGCTGGTAGACATCAGCCGCGATCACCTGTGCTTTCACGCGCTGCAATTCTTCTTCGGTCACGCCGTTTTCCTTGAGCTGCTCGATTTCGCCCAGGATTGCAGTTTCGAGATCGCCCACCGAAGTGCCTTCGCTCGGCGTGCCATCCATCAGGAACAGCGAAACGCCGCCGCGCTGGACCATGTCATAGCCGGTGCTGACATCAATGGCGATGCGGTCGCGCCGCACCAGATCCTGATTCAGCCGCGCAGAGGCATTGCCATCCAGCACGCCGCTCAGAATTTCCAGCGCATAGGGTTCCCAGTCATGTTCGGGGTCTCGCAACACCGGCGCATGATAACCCATCAGCAGGTACGGCAACTTGGCCGGCGCCTTCACCGTCACACGGCGCTCGCCGTGCTGTTCCGGCTCGGTCTGCACCTTGCGCACCGGCAATGCATGCGCCTTGAGCGGGCCGAAATACTTTTTGGCCAGCTTCAGGACTTCCTTGGGCGACACGTCCCCCACCACGACCAGCGTGGCGTTATTGGGCTCGTACCAGCGCTTGTACCAGGCGCGGGCGTCTTCCACGGTCCTTTGCTCAAGGTCATTCATCCAGCCGATCACGGGGCGCCCGTAGGGATGTGCCTGGTAAGCCACCGCCTGAAATTGCTCGTACACCAGCGACTGCGGCTTGTCTTCGGTGCGCCAGCGGCGCTCCTCCATCACGACTTTGATTTCCTTGGCGAATTCCGCAGCCGTCAGCTGCAGGTTGGCCATGCGGTCGGCTTCCAGTTTCATGGAAAGCTCGAGTTTGGATTTTTCCAGTTGCTGGAAATACACGGTGTGGTCGGTCGCGGTAAATGCGTTCTCCTTGCCGCCAGCCGCCGCCACCAGCCGCGAAAACTGCCCGGCGGGAACTTGCTTCGTACCCTTGAACATCATGTGTTCAAGCACATGGGCGACACCTGTGGTGCCATTGAACTCGTCCAGGCTGCCCGCCCGGTACCAGACCTGAGAAACCACCACGGGGGAGCGGTGGTCTTCCTGCACCACGATCTTGAGCCCGTTATCGAGCTTGAATTCCTGAATGTCGGCATATGCCGCGGCTGGCAGAAGCGCCAGCAAAAAACAAATAAGTCGTGTCAGCACGATGAAGACTCCTGGAAGTTTGGTGAATTATACCGTCCGGACATGAAGTCCGCCGGTATGACTCAAGTCGCGCCGGCTAAGTTCTAAGGGTAAAATGATGGATATGCTGAATTTTTTCAAAAAAGACAAGGAACAAACCACGGCGCAGGAGCCCTCTCTTTCCTGGGCAGAGCGCCTCAAGCAAGGGTTGACGCGCACCCGCTCACAGTTGGGCAACCAGCTTGGCGCACTATTCGGCGGCGGCAAGATCGATGAAGACGTCTACGAGGAGCTGGAAACCATCCTGCTGACCTCGGATATCGGCATCTACGCCACGCAGGCCCTGCTGGAAGACGTGCGCAAAGAAGTCAAACGGCAATCGCTCAACGACACCACCCAGCTGCGCGCGGCATTGCAGGAGTCGCTGATCCGCCTGCTGGAGCCGCTGGCGCAGCCGCTCAACACCACCACGCACCAGCCCTATGTCATCATGCTGGCCGGCGTGAACGGCGCCGGCAAAACCACCACGATCGGCAAGCTGGCCTGGAGCCTGCAACGGCAAGGCAAATCAGTGCTGATCGCCGCCGGCGACACTTTCCGCGCAGCGGCGCGCGAGCAACTACAAACCTGGGGCGAACGCAATAATGTGCACGTCATCGCACAGGAAGGCGGCGACCCGGCCGCAGTGATTTTCGATGCAGTCAACTCGGCCAAGGCCAAGGGCATCGACGTGGTGCTGGCCGATACTGCCGGGCGCCTGCCGACCCAGCTCAACCTGATGGAAGAAATCCGCAAGGTGCATCGCGTCATCGGCAAGGCACTGCCCGGCGCGCCGCATGAAGTGCTGCTGGTACTGGATGCCAATACCGGCCAGAACGCCGTGTCGCAGGTCAAGGCCTTCGACGATGCGATCAAGGTCACCGGCCTGGCGCTCACCAAGCTGGACGGCACGGCCAAGGGCGGCGTCATCGCGGCCATCGCCAAGGAAAGGCCCATCCCGATCCGATTTATCGGCGTAGGCGAGCAGATCGACGATCTGCAGACGTTCAATGCTCGCGAGTTCGTGGAGGCGCTGTTCGCATGATAAAGTTTGATCAGGTCGGCAAGCTTTACCCGGGCGGATTCGAGGCCCTCAAAAACATCTCTTTCGAAATCGCCAAGGGCGAACTGGCCTTCGTTACGGGCCATTCCGGCGCGGGCAAAAGCACCCTGCTCAAGCTCATCGCCGCCATCGAGCGCCCCACGGCCGGCACCGTGCTCATCGGCAACCAGAATACCGCCAAGCTGCGCCATGCCGCCATCCCCCACATGCGCCGAAAATTCGGCCTGGTTTTCCAGGATCACAAACTGCTGTACGACCGCAATGTGTTTGAAAACGTCGCCCTGCCGCTATACATCAACGGCATTGTCGGCAACGAGGCCGGCAAACGGGTTCGCGCTGCGCTGGACAAGGTCGGCCTGCTGGGCAAGGAAAAAGCCATGCCGGTCACGCTCTCTGGTGGCGAACAACAGCGGCTGGCCATCGCACGCGCCGTGGTAAGCCGGCCATCCATCCTGATCGCGGACGAGCCCACTGGCAATCTCGACGAAACCTATGCATCCGAAATCATGAAACTGTTCCACGCCTTCCATCAAGTGGGGGTCACCGTCATTATCGCCACCCACGACACCAGCGCCATTGCCTCGGGCGCGGCAAAAATCCTGCGGCTGGATCACGGAGGAATGTCAGCATGAACCAGTGGCTCAGCCAGCATCGGCAGGCGTTCCGACTCGTGCTTTCGCGCATGTGGCGCACCCGGCTTGCCACACTGATGATGTTGGGTGTGATCGGCGTAACCCTGAGCCTCCCGGCCGGGCTTTATGTAGTGCTCGACAATCTGGGGAAACTCGCAGGCAGCATCGAAAGCGACCCCCAGATCAGCCTGTTCCTGGCGATGGATGCCAATGCCGATACGATCAAGGATTTAGACCAGCGTCTTCGCAATCATGCCGGAATCAAGAATTACCGTTTTGTAGGGCGCGAAAAAGCCTGGGCCGAACTGCAACAAAATGCCGGGCTGGAAGAACTGGCCGGCGGCCTGGAAAAAAACCCGCTGCCCGACGTTTATATCGTGCATGCCAGCAATAATGATCCGGCGACTGTCGACCAATTGCGGCAAGAACTCCAGCAATTGCACGGGGTGGAGCTCGCCCAACTTGATGCCGCCTGGGTAAAACGCCTGTATTCCCTGCTACAGATCGGACGACAGGCCGTCATGGTACTGGCAGGCCTGCTGGGGTTCGCCCTGCTTGCAGTGATCGGCAACACCATCCGCCTGCAAATCCTCACACAGCGCGAAGAAATCGAAGTAAGCCAGTTGATCGGCGCCACCGACGCCTTCATCCGCCGCCCGTTTCTCTACGCCGGGGCATTGCATGGCTTGGGGGGCGGCTTTGCAGCATGGCTGATCC
>DAIDAS010000282.1 GCA_027310505.1 bacterium | reverse complement strand
GCCAGAAGCCGAGCAGGTCATGCGCATGCCGCTTGCGGTCAAGCCGACTTCGCGGCCCATGACTGTTGCATACGTGCCCGATTATAGCCGCTACATCGTGGCGGATGGCGGGTTCACCGCCATGCCGGATGAGTTCGGCGTCGTGGCCTCCAAGTCGCAGGTTCATGTGTACGATGCACAGGGCCACTACTTGCAAAGCGCCAAACCCGGCCTGAGCAACCGTTCGGTTTACTACAACCCCAACCAGCATCGGCTCGAATCGGTCACCTACAACGCCTCCAGCGATCTGGGATTTGCCCCCAACACGGGCGTATTTGCGCTTGAAATCGATAAAGACGGGCTTCTGACGAACAACACCGAAACGCTGAGCCAACCGAACCGCGCTTTCGGAAAAGCCTCGACCTTCGCCAGCTACGACCCGGCCCACAATCAGTATTACTGCAAGCAGGAACGCAGCAACAAGGTTCTGATCGTCAAACTGGACAAGGATGAGCCGCTTGGGGAAATCTCGCTTGATCTGAATGCTGCAGGTGCGCACACCGATGACATCAGCGAATACTACGTCGCCTTTACCGGTGTCCCTGGCGAAGAGCTTGCCGCACTGGATGTCGACCATAAGTGCGTGCTGGTGTTTGACCTCAAAGGAAAATTCGTCGGCAAGAGCGCTTTGCCCGCAACCATGAAACTACGCGCCAACAATCACTTTAACGGCCACGGTTATGCCAACGGCATGTTTTTTGTCTATCACGAAAACGAAGGCGAGTTCGGCACTTACTACGGCTTTCACATTTCGGATCAGCTGAAATAAAAAACGGCGGACAATGCTTTGTCCGCCGTTGATTGGTCACACCGCAAAGGTGTGCTAATCCAGTCGGGTCTTACTTGCCCAGCATGCCGGCAACCTTGCCGGAAAGCATGCCGAACACGGCGCCGATCACAAAGGACACGGACAGCAGCAGAACCGGGTTTGCCAGGCTAACCGAGGTCAGGCTCGCCAGCGGACCAACACCGTTGGCTGTCGGCGTTTGCAGCGCATAGGCCACAGTTGCAGCGTAGCCATAGACGTTGTTCGGCACAACTGAAAGCAGGTTGATTCCCGCGACGATCACCAGGAAGAATACGGTGACTGCCACATAAACGGGAGCCGCAACCGCAGCGGGCAAACCTACTGGATTATTGACTACCAGCAGCAGGGCAACGCCGGCAAGAATGGCACCATACACTGTGCCTGCAATGGTTTTCTGTAATGCGGCATTATCACCGCCGGTGTGGAAATATGCTCCCCAGGCAATGAACCCCGCCCAAACCAAGGCCGACCCGGCGAGTGGTCCCAACGCGAGAAAAACCCACACGCCACCAAGCACAGCAATACTGACTGATAGTGCAGCTAACTGAGACATACCATTCCTCCCAAATAAGTTTATAGGACTACGGCATTCAATGAGTCGGCGTATGGGTCTTGGTGCCCACTTGATAAGTCACTCGCTCATCAAGTCTGCCGAGAGGAATAGTAAAACGGATTCCCACATGAAGCAAACGGAAATGCACTAGCCTGGTGCCGGGCGAAAAGTCTAGAAAGCAGCGTGATAACTCCACTGTTTACGCCAGGCGCCGACCACCATATTAGGATATTCCGGCTGACCCAGGCTGCCGTTGTATCGACCCAAGGCACGATACAAATCGCCTCTTTCGATATCGAGGTAATGTCGCAGGATGGTGCAGCCGTAACGCAGATTGACGCGCAAATGGAACAGGTTCTGGTCCGGCGCACCGATAGAGTGCACCCAGAACGGCATCACTTGCATGAAGCCTCGCGCACCGACCGGAGAAACTGCATATTTCCTGAACCCGCTCTCGACCTGGATCAGGCCCAGAACCAACTGGGGATCAAGACCGGCACGAGTCGCCTCGTAATGAACGGTCTTCAGGAAATCCAGCCGGAAATCCTTGTCCGGAATGCGTTTCTCCAGTCTGCGCGACATTTCGCCCAGCCAGGCGTAGGCTTCCTGCTCGCTGGGAAATACCAGTTTGGGAGGCGCCGTATCGCTGATGGATTTCTGCAACATGGCCCGCACGCTGGCCGACAACTCTTCTTCTTTCTGCGCGCCGGCATGGGCGCAGAAAGCAGTCATCAGCAACACAGCAAGCAGATAGCGCATCAAGCGGAGGTCACGAAATTCACGATCTCGTTCAAGGGAATAGCGCTGGCCTCGGCATCGGTGCGGGCCTGGTATTCGACCATGCCTTCCTTCAGGCCGCGGTCGCCCAGTGTGATGCGGTGAGGGATGCCGATCAGCTCCAGATCGGCGAACATCACGCCCGGACGCTCGCCCCGGTCGTCCAGCAGCACGTCGATACCGGCCGCCTGCAATTCATCATGCAGCTTGAGCGCTGCTTCGCGCACGGCTTCGCTGCGGTCGAAACCGATCGCAGCGATGGCCACCTTGAATGGCGCAATCGCCGCCGGGAAGATAATGCCGCGCTCGTCGTTGCCCTGCTCGATCGCAGCGCCCACGATGCGCGAAACGCCAATGCCGTAGCAGCCCATTTCCATGACCTGGGTCTGGCCGTTTTCATCCAGATAAGTCGCGTTCATCGCGCTGGAGTACTTGTTGCCAAGCTGGAACACGTGGCCGACCTCAATGCCGCGGCAGATTTCCAGCGTGCCCTTGCCGTCGGAGCAGGGGTCGCCCGCCACCACGTTGCGGATATCGGCCACCAGATCCGGCTCCGGCAGGTCGCGGCCCCAGTTGACACCGGCAATGTGGAACTTGGGCTTGTTGGCGCCGCAGACGAAATCGCTCATGGCCGCCACGGTACGGTCGGCGATGACGCGAATCCGGCTGCGATCCAGCC
>DAIDAS010000270.1 GCA_027310505.1 bacterium | reverse complement strand
GCTCATGACACCTCCATTTGACGCCTTAGTTTAAGGCTGAAAGGTGTCTACTGCATTAGGGGCGATTCAGATCAAGTCATAGAACAAATCTACATCCCCAAGACACCCAAGGAACAAGAGGAGGCCAGACAGCGATTTGAGGCGCTAAGCGATGATGAAAAGAAAGAATCTGTAAGAATTGGTCAGCATTGCTTTTCATTTTTTTTCGCGACTTTTTACCAAAACCTTTCCGTCATGGTGCACGGCGAGAAGCTGACTTCCCTTGTCGCTCAGGCAATGGCCGGAAACGATGAGGCCTTTGTTAAGTCCGTACAGATTGACCGCCGTATCCTAACTGCTATTCCCTATTTTTCACATCGATATGCCCAAGCGCAGGACGAGGCAAATAGTGATTTTTATGATCGCCTTTCCTATCGCCTGAAAGCTGCCCCGTATCGAGGAAAAATTCGTCATAAGACGCTCTGGTTAGCGTTCTCTGCGCTTGACCAGGCTCGCTTGCTTGATAAATTGACACACCCTGAGATTCTAGAGATTTGTGATGAAGCTGGTGTCGGTGGTTATGATCATCGCATACAGAGCGTAAAGCATCTTTCGAATCGCCTACGGGAATATCGCGAATTCCAGAAACGAGGTGTTATTACAACCACCTGAGAATATTTTTCAGGTGGCCGACATTGTTAAGCCTCATGCATAAAGTTCGTATCCGTTGCGAGAAGCACAACGCATGCTCGCCGCGGATTAGGAGCTTTATATGCAATCCCAGGATCGCCAGGACAATGGCAAACCGTTAGACCAATCGCAGTTCAATCAAACCGCCGCAGCCGAAGAGCTGACCGCCCGAACGCACGCGGAGCGTGCGCCGGACGGACAGGTCTTTGGCGAGGTGGAATCGGATACGACGCCTAGTAACACAGTATCCAATAAATACATTCCTGAGTTCTTTAAGCCCCTGAGATGGGGGATCGATAGCCTTTATCTGTCTTTCGGTGGTGAGCTATACCCTGACCAGGAAACAAAACTCATTGACCTGAAGAGACTGGCCCAGGCCGAGCACATCAAGGAGCAATCCCTGGCGCAACTGGAATTGGCTGGCCACGTGTTCGAAGTGAAGGACAAAGGGGCCAAGTTCTTCCCGTACATCCTGGAAGACAACTGCTACCGCATCCAGCTTTCCAGGGCCACCTCCAAATCCATGCCGATGGCCTATGTGAAGATTTCGAGCGAGTATCTGACGCATCAGCCGGTGGAAGTGATTATCGATGATCTACGGGCCGTTCTCGTATGCCTGGGCAATATCGATTACACCCCCAAGGTGAGCCGTATCGATCTGTTTGTCGATTTTGTCTCGTCTTACTCGATGGAATCCTGGGATCGGCACGCCTGGATCACTCGTGCGCAAACCATCAATCAATATGCGGTCAGTGGCGAGTTCTCCGGCTGGAGTATCGGCATGGGCAGTGAAGCCATGATCGGGCGTCTGTATAACAAGGTGCTGGAGATCGTAGCCAGCAATAAGGCCTACCTGGTGCCGTTATGGACTGAGGCCGGATGGGTGCCGGAACAGGACGGGCAGGTCTGGCGCCTGGAGTTCGAGTTCAAGCGCGATATTCTCAGCCAGTTCGATATCCAGCCCCTGTACCTTACCCTGGGCAATCTAAACGGCTTGTGGAGTTATGCCACCACGGAATGGCTCAAGCTCACACAGCCCAACCCAGACGACCAGAATCGCGCTCGCTGGCCGATACACCCTCTATGGCAATCCCTCGCCTCGGTGGACTTTGAAACCAACGGCGGCCCCTTGTCGCGCAAGTTCTCCCCCGAGCGTATTCCTTCGGATCGGCGCTTGTTCGATCACGGCTTCAGCGTGCTGTCGTCTTACATGGCCCGCGAGAAGATCACGGACATCTATCAAGGATGGGAAGCCCTGGGCGCTGCACTCTATCAATACCTCAACAATCGCGCGATGAATGACGGGGCTTACTTTGACAGCTACGTCCAGGAGAAGGTGGCAGCCAAGGCTAGACGTTTCAATTCGATCCTGAACAAACTCGGAACCGATGATGGGTTGGGTGATGCCGATGAATACCGCAAGCAATCGGATGGTGAATAACGATAACGACAATCTGGCCCTGCCTTTGCCTGCGGTAAGGTGTCTTTCCAAGGATCAGGCGGCTGAATATCTGGGTGTGGGGCTCACGCTGCTGGCGGAGCTGGATGTTCCCTGCATCAAGTTCGGTCGTCGTCGGGTGTATGACAAGATTGACCTGGATACCTGGTTAGAAGAATATAAGCAGCGAGGGCGGGCCGGAAAGGAGACTTTATGGCCCGTGAAACCGGAATCTATCGGCGGCCGAATTCGCGCTTCTGGTGGATCGATACGGTACTACCCAACGGCAAGCGCTTACGCGGAAGCTCTCGGACTGAAGACCGTTCGCAAGCTGAAGCCTACTTAGCTAAGCTCAGACACGAGGCGTTCCAAGAGACTTACCTCGGCGTTAAGCCCAAGCGAAGTTGGCAGGAAGCCGTTGTCAGGTATCTCGCGGTAAAGGCGAATCTTCGCAGCTTCAAGGATGTGCAACGCATTATGCGCAAACTTGATCCTTACCTGGGCAACCTGATGCTGCACCAGATTAACGGCGACGTGATCTGGTCAGTGATCCAGGGAGAGCTTGGCAAGGGCAACATGCCTGCGACGGTCAATCGTTACCTTGCCTCGATTCGTGCGCTGCTCCGTATGGCGCGCGATGAATGGCAATGGATCGACAATTTTCCGAAAATTCGTCTGCTCGGTGGTGAAGTCGAGCGTGATCGCTGGCTGACCAGGGAAGAGGCTGACCGACTTATTGCGGTATGTGCCCCACACTTGGCAGCGTTGGTGCGATTTGCGTTGGCGACGGGCTGCCGTGCCAGTGAGATACGTGGTTTGGAATGGGATCGGGTGGATGTGTTACGACGGACTGCCTGGCTCAATCAAACCAAAAATGGCACACCGCGAGGCGTGCCTTTGAATCGTGATGCGGTGGTAGTACTGGAAGAACAGCGTGGGAAACATCCGCGCTTTTGCTTCACCTACAGGGACAAGCCGATTCGTTGGGAGCTATGCAACGATGCTTGGCATCACGCCCTGGAGAAAGCAGGCATTCAGGACTTCCGCTTTCACGATCTCCGGCATACCTGGGCCTCATGGCATCGTCAGGCGGGAACGTCCTGTGATGAACTGAAAGACCTGGGCGGCTGGAAATCGCGGGTGATGGTAGATCGCTACGCGAAGTTTGCTACGGATAATCTGGCGGTGGCTGCCGCACGGATCGAATCCAGGACGGGAAATAACGTGGTGCAGTTCCCACATATTCCCCACACTGAAAAGAAAAACGGCCTAGGAGTTAACCTAAGCCGTTGATCTTATTGGTGGGCCTCCTCGGAGTCGAACCGAGCACCAACGGATTATGAGTCCGCTGCTCTAACCAAGCATGAGCTAGAGGCCCGCAAAACCTCTATCAGTCGTTGCCGGTTTCGAGGAAGCTGCGCAGGCGTTCCGAACGGGTCGGGTGACGCAGTTTGCGCAGAGCCTTGGCTTCGATTTGACGGATACGCTCACGGGTGACGTCGAACTGCTTGCCGACTTCTTCCAGCGTGTGGTCCGTGTTCATTTCGATACCGAAGCGCATGCGCAGCACTTTGGCTTCACGCGGGGTGAGCGATTCCAGCACCTCCTTGGTCGCATCGCGCAGGCTGGCGTATACCGCTGCATCGACCGGTGCCATGGTGGACTGGTCTTCGATGAAATCGCCGAGGTGAGAATCATCGTCGTCGCCGATCGGCGTTTCCATGGAGATCGGCTCCTTTGAAATCTTGAGGATCTTGCGGATCTTGTCCTCCGGCATTTCCATTTTTTCTGCCAGCGTAGCCGGATCCGGCTCCAGGCCGGTTTCCTGCAAGATTTGGCGGCTGATGCGATTCATCTTGTTGATGGTTTCGATCATATGCACCGGGATGCGGATGGTGCGCGCCTGGTCAGCAATGGATCGGGTAATGGCCTGGCGAATCCACCAGGTGGCATACGTTGAGAACTTGTAGCCGCGGCGGTATTCGAACTTGTCCACCGCCTTCATCAGGCCGATATTGCCTTCCTGGATCAGGTCGAGGAACTGCAGGCCACGGTTGGTGTACTTCTTGGCGATGGAGATCACGAGACGCAGGTTGGCCTCGATCATCTCGCGCTTGGCACGACGTGCACGTGCTTCGCCAGTGGACATCTGCTTGTTGATTTCCTTGAGTTCCCTGATCGGCAGACCGACCTTGGCCTGCAGGTCCAGCAAGCGCTGCTGGCGATCCAGGACGTTGTGACGATGACGTTCCAGCTTCGCAGCATAAGCCTTGCCAGAAGCGACTTCGTCCTCGAACCACTGCAGGTTGCCCTCGTTACCCGGGAAGGCCTTGATGAAGTGCTGGCGCGGCATGCCGGCTTTCTCAACGCAGAAATCCATGATCTTGCGTTCGTGCGAACGCACTTCTTCCACCATGGCGCGCACGTGGTCGCATAGCGCCTCAACCTGCTTGGCGGAGAAACGGAACGCCATCAGTTCGTTGAGGATTTCTTCCTGCAACGCCTTGTAGCTCTTGTGCTGCGAGCCATTCTTTTGCAGCACTTGCTGCTGTTTTTCGAATGCAGCGCGGATCACGGCGAAGCGCTTGAGGACTTCCTCCTTCAGCTCGGCCAGTGCGGCGGCAGAAATGGCGGCAGCCTTGCTGCCATCTTCGTCCTCTTCTTCTTCCTCTTCCTCTTCCGGCGGGATTTCTTCCTCTTCCGCACCAGCCGCCATGGCTTCGTCCATGCCCACATCAGCGTCGATCAAGCCATCCACCACTTCGTCCACGCGAAGTTCGTCCGTCTGCACCTTGTCGATCATGGCAAGCAGTTCAGCGATGGTGGTGGGGCAAGCGGCAATCGCCTGCACCATGTGCTTGAGTCCGTCTTCGATGCGCTTGGCGATCTCAATTTCGCCTTCGCGCGTCAGCAGGTCGACCGTGCCCATTTCGCGCATGTACATGCGCACCGGATCGGTGGTGCGGCCAAATTCGGAATCGACGGTGGAAAGTGCCTGCTCGGCCTCTTCCACGGCATCTTCGTCGGTCACGGCAGGTGGCGCATCGGACATCAGCAGCGCTTCGGCATCCGGTGCTTCTTCATACACCTGGATACCCATGTCGTTGATCATGCCGATGATGCCATCGATCTGCTCACTGTCCTGGATGTCATCCGGGAGATGGTCGTTAATTTCGGCGTATGTCAGGTATCCACGCTCTTTGCCGAGCACGATGAGGGTTTTTAGCCGTGTGCGGCGCACATCGGCATCGTTACCACCCTGTACTTCGGACTTCTCGTTTTGCTGCTCTTCAGCCATGCTCGACCCCAAAACCGGTTAATGGGAAAACCTTGTATTATATATCAAAAATGCCCTTCGCAGGGCACGCTAGCTCTTAGCGTGCCCCCAGCGGCTACCTTGCAGCAGGGCTCGCTGCTCAGGCGTCAGCGCCTGCAAACCTTTCTCCTGCGCCAGCATCAACAACTCGGCTGCGGTTGACACCTGCCGCTCCCAGGTGATCTGCAACTGCTGCAACGCGCCAGCGAATTCCTCTTCGAGCTCAAGCGTGTCATCGGATTCCATCAACTCGGCACTCAATTCAGTGCGAAGCTGCTCGGGCAGATCGCCCCGCACAGCATGAAGCAGCGCAGCCGATGTCATATGGGGGTGGGCGGCAGCCAATTCAAGCAAGCGCCGCAACACTTCATCTTCAGCAGTTTTTCCGACCAGCAGACGCGTCTCCAGCCGCACAGCCAGGCCGGGCCTCATCAGCAGCATGTGTATCAGGCGCCGCACCAGCGTAGGCGGCTTACGGCTGGCACGCGCAGGCTGCATTGCACGCCTGACGGCGGTCTGCTTCAGGCCGAGAGAGCTTTCCAGCTCCTCCAGCGACACGCCCGCCAGCTCCGCCACGCGTTTTCTCAGCAGCAGACCAAGCCGAGGCGCCTGTATCTGCTTCAGGATCGGCTCCGCCTCATTCAGGAATCGCACGCGGCTTTCCTGCGATTGCAGGTCGTTTTCCTCGCTCAGCTTTTCGACCAGATACTGCGACAGCGGCAATGCCCCCTGCAGCGCCTGTTCAAAAGCCTCCTTGCCGTGCTCACGCACATAACTGTCCGGATCATGTTCCGGCGGCAGGAACAGAAAGCTCAACCTCAGCCCATCCGTCAATGCCGGCAGGCTGTTCATCGCAGCGCGCCAAGCCGCCTTGCGCCCCGCCGCATCGCCGTCAAAACAGAACACGATGTCGTCGGTCTGGCGCATCAACTTGGTGATGTGGAACGGTGTGGTGGCCGTCCCCAACGCCGCGACTGCGTAACCGATGCCATACTGCGCCAGCGCCACGACATCCATATAGCCTTCGACCACGACAACACGGCCAGATTCCCGAATGGCGCGGCGAGCGATGAACAGGCCGTAAAGCTCATGCCCTTTCTGGAACAGCGGTGTTTCAGGCGAATTCAGGTATTTGGGGCCGGCATCGTCACCCTCTCCGCCCAGCACACGACCGCCAAAACCGATCACTTGGCCTTTCTGGTCGTGGATCGGAAACATGATGCGATCCCGGAACCTGTCGTAGCGCCGCCCCTGTTCGTTAGCAATAACCAACCCCGCCGCAGTCAGGGTTTCGGACTGATAATCCGGCAAAACGCTGGAAAGGTTCTGCCAGCCGGACGGTGCGTAGCCGATCTGGAACTTGGCCGCGACCTCACCGCTGAGACCTCGTCCCTTGAGGTAAGCGATGGCCTTGTCGGATTTTTTCAGCTCGCCGCGGTAATACCCTAGCGCCAGTTGCAGGGCCTCGTGCATACCCACGGCAGCCTTCTGGGCGGCCACGTCCTGCACCGTGCGCGTCTCCTGCGGCACGGTCATGCCGACGCGCTTGGCCAGCTCGTGCACGGCATCGACAAAACCCAACCCCTGGTATTCAATCAAAAAACCCAGCGCCGTACCATGCGCGCCGCAACCGAAGCAATGGTAAAACTGCTTGGTGGGGCTGACGGTAAACGAAGGGGTCTTTTCGTTATGGAACGGACAACAGGCGGAGTAGTTGGCGCCGGCTTTCTTGAGCGGCACGCTGCCATCGATCACGTCGACGATATCGACGCGGTTCAACAACTCCTGAATAAATGAATCCGGGATAGCCATTCAGCGAATATAAAACAAAAAAGGAGCTCGTCGCTCCTTTTCGTTCAACACCGGCAAGTCGTGCTGGAGACTAACCACCCAGCCTCGCCTTGATCAGCCCTGAAATGCTGCCCATGTCGACCCGCCCGACCACCAGCGGCTTCACGGCAGCCATCACCTTGCCCATATCCCTGATGCCGGCAGCGCCGGTGTCGGCCACCACTTTGTCCAGCAAGGCGGCGATTTCGGCTTCGGTCAGGGGTTGCGGCAAATACTCCTGCAACACCGACACCTCGTACTTTTCGGCGTCTGCCAGATCCTGGCGGTTGGCGGCTTCGTACTGGCTGATCGAATCGCGACGCTGCTTCAGCATCTTCTCGATCGCCTCGATCACCTGCGTATCGTCCAGCTCGATGCGCTCATCCACTTCGCGTTGCTTGATGGCAGCCTGCAGCAGCCGGATCGCACCCAGACGCGCAGCGTCCTTGGCGCGCATCGCGGCCTTCATATCATCCGTGATACGAATCTTCAGAGACACGGCAGAAATCAATTAGTAGAGCTTGGGCGGCAGCGTTTGGTTGCGCAGACGGCGATACTGGCGCTTAACAGCGGCAGCAGCCTTGCGCTTGCGTTCCCAGGTCGGCTTCTCGTAGAACTCGCGAGCGCGCAGCTCGGTCAGCAGACCAGTCTTTTCCATGATGCGCTTGAAACGGCGCAGGGCAACGTCAAACGGCTCGTTCTCTTTTACACGTACGGTAGTCATTGAAACCTTCTCTCCTTGAGAGACAACGAAAAAGTTTGCTATTCTAGCCACCACTTCGCAATTAATCAATCATTTTCAGGACTTACCCTTGATCGTACTCGGCATCGAATCCTCCTGCGACGAAACCGGCATCGCGCTTTATGACACAAATCATGGGTTGCTGGCCCATGCCCTGCACTCGCAGATCAGGATGCATGCGGAATACGGCGGCGTGGTGCCGGAACTTGCCTCGCGCGACCACATCCGCCGCGTGCTGCCGCTGACCGAATCAGTGCTGCGCGATGCCGGACTGGCCCTAGGAGACATCAACGCCATCGCCTATACCCAGGGCCCCGGACTATCCGGCGCATTACTGGTCGGCACCAGCGTGGCAGAAGCACTGGCCTTTACCCTGAACATCCCCACGATCGGCGTACACCACCTTGAAGGGCACCTGCTCGCCCCACTGCTGGAAGAAAATCCGCCTGCGTTTCCTTTCGTCGCATTGCTGGTCTCCGGCGGCCACACGCAGTTGATGCGCGTCTCCGGCATCGGCGAATACGAGCTGCTGGGCGATACGCTGGACGATGCCGCTGGCGAAGCCTTCGACAAAACGGCCAAGCTGCTCGGGCTGGAATACCCCGGCGGCCCGGCGGTTTCCAGATTGGCGGAGCTCGGCAAACCCGGCAACTACAAGCTGCCCAGGCCCATGCTGAACAGCGGCAACCTCGATTTCAGCTTCAGCGGCCTCAAAACTGCCGTACTGACGGCAGTCACCGCATCGGCGATGGACGATGCCGCCAAGGCCGACATCGCCTATGCGTTTCAGGAAGCCGTGGTGGATGTGCTAACGGCCAAGTGCGTGGCCGCGCTGAATCAGACCGGACTGGAGCGTCTCATCGTCTCCGGCGGAGTGGGCGCCAACAAGCGCCTGCGCGAGTCCCTCAACAGGGCCGCCGGAAAGAATCGCTTCGAGGTGTCTTACCCACGATTGGAGTTCTGCACCGACAATGGCGCCATGATCGCTTTTGCCGGTGCCATGCGGCTGAAAAACAACCGGCAAGGCAACCACGCCTTTACCGTCAGACCGCGTTGGGATCTGGCCGAGCTGACTGCCCCCTGATTATTTGGGCGGCATGTCCCCAGGCTTGGGTTTGCCGAAACCCGCTTCGGTGCCATCCAGCAGCTTGCGGATATTGGATTTGTGCCGCCATACCAACAGGGCCGATAGCACGAACACGGTCACAGTCACGATAGAGAACCCGGAAATGGCCGCGTAAATCGGCGCAAAACCCGCTGCGATCAGTGCCGCAAGGGATGACACGCGCCACATGGCAAATGCCAGCATCCAGGTCGCCATCACACTCAGGCCCAGCCACGGCGAAATCGCCAGCAGCACCCCGGCAGCCGTCGCCACGCCCTTGCCGCCCTTGAATCCGTAGAACACCGGGTAGAGATGCCCAAGGAACACCGCCAGCGCCACTGCGCACACCCACCCGGTCGCCAAACCAAAATGCTGCGCCAGCCACACCGCCAGCCAGCCCTTGCCGGCATCTCCCAGCAAAGTCAGCAACGCCGCAGCCTTCTTGCCGCTGCGCATCACGTTGGTCGCCCCCGGATTGCCGGAGCCGACAGTTCGCGGATCAGGCAGGCCGAATAGCTTGCTCACGACGATACCGAAAGAAATCGAACCCAGCAGGTACGCCGCCAGCACAAAACCGAACTCATTCATCACAGATGCTCTAGAATTTATAAAAATAGGATTTTAAGCCAAATGGACATTATTTTTTTACAGGAAGTCAAAGTTGAAACCCGCCTCGGGGTACCAGAGTGGGAACGCCTGCGGCCGCAAACCATCGTACTCGACATCGAACTTGCCATGCCGCACAGCCGTTCATGCCAGACCGATGCCATCGAAGACACCATCGACTACGGCCAGATCGTCACCAGAATCCGTCAGACGCTGACGGAACATAGCTTCAAACTGGTCGAGGCGCTGGCCGAACATGTGTGTCAGTTGATCCTGACGGAATTCGGCACGCCATGGGTCAGGATCAGAGTGGGCAAACCGGGGATATTGCCGGGGGTGAAGCAACTGGGGGTCGTGATAGAGCGAGGTAAGCGATCGGACTAAGGGGGCACCAGCCCTTTCTTCTGCCAACGCACGTCAACGTGGCATAAAAAAGCCGGCAATTGCCGGCTTTTTCTTTCAATGCGCCGCAGCAGGCTCAGGATGCGCGGTTTCGGCATCAACCTGCTTCCACCCGCCCCCCAGTGCCTTGAACAGGCTCACCACTGCCGCTCGTTGTGCATTCTCCGCATCGATCCTCGCCAGTTGCGCTTGCAGCAATTGCCGGTCGGCGTCCAGCACTTCAAGCCTGCTGGCAACGCCGCCCTGGTACCGCACGTTTGCCAGACGCTGGGCTTCCAGCAGCGCGGCGATCCTCTCCGACTCAGCCTTGAGCACATCGCGCCCAGACGTCTGGGCATTCAGCGCGTTGCGCACGTCGCCGAAGGCATTGGCCACCGCTTTCTGGTATTCAGCCACAGCCTGCGCCCGCCGCGCTTCGGCGGCCTTGACCGAGAAACTCAGGCGGTTGGCGTTGAAGATCGGCTGGCTCAGACCCAGCACGAACTGGAAGATACCGGCCGGGCCAGTGAATAATTTGGCCAGCGTAGCGCTTTCGGTACCGAGGTAGCCGGTCAGCGAAATGGTTGGGAAGTACTCGGCACGGGCAACGTCGATTTTCGCATCTTCGGCCAGCAGTTTCTGTTCAGCCTCGCGAATATACGGGCGACGCAGCAGCAAGTCCGAAGGCAAGCCATCCGGCACCCACAGCGCCTGCATGGCGGCAACACTGCCGCGCTCGACCTTGCCTTGCATCACATCGCGCGGCGAGCGGCCGAGCAGGATAGCCAGCACGGATTCCAGATTTTCCTGCGTCTTGAGCGCACTGGCGAGCTGGGATCTGACCGCGGCCTCTTCGGCTTCGGCCTGGCGGATTTCATACTCCGACCCCACGCCAGACTTGAAGCGCAGGCGCAGCAAATCGAGACTGTCGGTACGGCTTTGCAGCACGTCGCGAATCACGGCCACTTGGGCATCGGCGGCGAGCAGGTTGAAGTATTGCTGCGCCACCTCGGCGGTGAGCGTCAACCGCACCGTGTCGCGCGCGGCTTCCGCCCCCAGCAGTTGCGAGCGGGCGGCATCACTGGCGCGACGGTATTTTCCCCAGACGTCCAGCTCATAACTGGCATCGATGCTCAGCCGCGCGTTGTTCTGGTTACGCGGCACACCACCGAACAATGGCGTGGCGGTGACCTTGGAAATGCCCCTGCGGCTGCCGGCGCCGTTGGCGGTGACAACCGGGTAGCGGTCGGCCTCGGTGACACCCAGCGTGGCCTCAGCTTCAAGAATGCGCGCAGCGGCGGCCTCTACATCATGGTTGTGCTGCAGAGCCTCATCAACCAGCTTGTCGAGCACGGGGTCGGCAAACAGGCTCCACCAGCGCTCGCCAGCAGCACTGCTCAGGCTGGCGCCATCCGCCTTGCCCCAGGCTTCAGGGAATGCAACGGCCGGATGTTCGTGGGTTGTCTGCAGCATGCTGCATGCCGGAAGCAAGGCCGCGGCCAACAATGCCATGCAGAATGTTTTACGCATTGGGAACCTCTTTTTTCTTGTCGTTGCGCGCGATGAGTTTATAGAACAGCGGCACGAAGAAGATGGCCAGGAATGTGGCAGCCAGCATGCCGCCCATGACGCCGGTGCCGACCGACTGCCTCGCCCCTGCGCCAGCGCCGCTGGAGAGCGCCAACGGCAGCACACCCAGAATGAAGGCCAGCGAAGTCATCAGAATCGGACGGAAACGCAATCTGGCCGCCTCCAGCACAGCATCGCGCGCCGACATGCCGTCTTCGTGCTGCTTCATGATGGCGAACTCGACGATCAGGATGGCGTTCTTGGCCGCAAGCCCCAGCAGGGTCACAAGACCGATCTGGAAGTAGACGTCGTTGGTGAGCGGCGGAATGGGCACCCCCGGCAAGAAGGTCGCAAATGCCAGATTGCGCACCCAGACCATGGCCAGCGCGCCGAACAGGCCAAACGGCAATGCCAGCAGCACCGCGAACGGCAATGTCCAGCGTTCATAAAGCGCCGCGAGGATGAAGAACACCATGATGACGGCCATGCCCAGCGCCAGGCTGGCGGCCCCGGTAGAGCGTTTTTCCTGATACGAGGCACCGCTCCACTCATAGGTGAAGTCCGGCGGCAGGACTTCTTTCATGATCTGGTCCACATGCGCCAGCACCTCGCCTGAACTGACGCCGGGCACGCCGGAGCCAAGCAGCTTGACTGCCGGCAGGTTGTTGAAGCGATCGAGCGTTTCCGGCCCAGTGCTGTACTTGACGGTGGCGAAGGCCGACAGCGGCACCATCTGGTTGTTGGCGCCACGCACGTGCAGCGCGGAAATATCCTCCGGCTTCTTGCGATACTCGGCATCGGCAGACAACAGCACCTGCCAGGTCCGGCCGAACTTGTTGAAGTCGTTGACGTAAAGCGTGCCCAGCGTGGCAGAAAGCGTGTTGAACGCCTCTTCCAGATTCACCCCGAGCGCCGCAGCGCGGGCGCGGTCGACATCCACGTATAGCTGCGGCGTCTGTGCCCGCCACAGGGTCTGCGCAAACGCAAAGGTCTTGTCCTGTGCGGCACGGGCGATGAATGCCTGTGCCACTTCATTCAGCTTTTTCGGCCCGCCTTCGCCACGATTCTGGATATAGACCTCGAAACCGCCCGAGTTGCCCAGGCCAAAAATGGCCGGCGGATTGAACGCGAGCACCAGCCCTTCCTTGATCCCGGCCGTCTTGCCGTAGAACTCCCCGACCAGCGCCTGCGATGGCAGGCTGCGCTGATCCCACGGCTTCATCGAAGCAAAAATGGTGGCTGCGCTATTCTTGAACGAGCCCCCCAGAAAATCCATGCCGGTAAACGCGACCGCATATTCGTTGGCGGGGTTGGACTTGATCGCCTGCGTCACCTGGTTCACCACGCGGTCGGTGCGCTGCAGGCTGGCGCCATCAGGCAGAAACACGGCGGAAATGTAGTAGCCCTGATCTTCGTCCGGCACCAGCGAAGTCGGCGTCATGCGCCAGAGCTGCGCGGTTGCCGCCACCATCCCCAGAAACACCAGGATAACAACCGTTGCGCGCTTCAGCATCCATGCCACGCCCCCGGTATAACGGCGCGTCATCCAGCCGAAAAAGCGGTTGAACGCCTGAAAGAACGCGTTCACCTGTTTATGCTCGGGCCTGAGAATCACCGCGCACAGGGCCGGGGTCAGCGTAAGCGCCACCAGCCCGGAGATCATCACGGCAATCGAGATGGTGATGGCGAACTGCCGATACAATTCACCCGCCAGACCGCCGATAAAGGCGATGGGCACGAACACCGAAATCAGCACCAGCATGATCGCGATCACCGGCCCGGTCACTTCGCGCATCGCCTCGATGGCGGCAGCGCGCGGCTTCAGACCGTGCTCGTGCATCAGTCGCTCGGCGTTCTCCAGCACCACGATGGCATCGTCCACCACGATGCCGATCGACAGCACCATGCCGAACAAGGTCAGGGTATTGATGGAATACCCCAGCACATGCAGTCCGGCAAAAGTGCCGATCAGCGACACCGGCACAGCCAGCGTGGGGATCAGGGTAGCGCGCAGGTTCTGCAGGAACAGCAGCACCACCAGGAACACCAGCACCATGGCTTCGAACAGCGTCTTCACCACTTCATGGATCGAGACCTGCACGAAACGCGTTGTGTCGTAAACCACCGCGCGCTCCAGCCCTTTGGGGAATCCTGCAGCCATCTCGGCCACCGTCTTGTTGACCTCTTCCGCCACGCCTAGGGCATTGGCGCCGGGTTGCAGAAACACGCCGACCAGTGTCGCCGACTTGCCGTTGACGCGGCCGATGAAGTCGTAATCCTTGGAGCCAAGCTCGACCCGCGCAATGTCCTTCAGGCGCACCTCGGCACCCGTGGCGCTGGAACGCACGATGATGTCCTCGAATGCCTTGGGATCGGACAAGCGCCCCTGCGTCGTAATGGTATACACCAGATCCTGCTCGCCGCCGGTGGGGCTCTGGCCAATCTTGCCGGGTGCGAACTGCGCGTTCTGGCTGTTGATCGCGCTGGTGATTTCACCGACTGAAACGCCCAGCTGCTGCATGCGGTCCGGCTTCAGCCAGATGCGCATGGCGTAATCCTTGGCGCCGAATATCTGTACGTTGGTGGTGCCCGGGATGCGCTTGATGCGGTCCAGCACATTCAACGTCACGTAATTGCTGATGGTCAGATCGTCCATCGTGCCATCCGGCGACAGGAATGCAATCACCTGCAGGAATGATGACGAACCCTTTTCCACCGTCACACCCTGACGGCGCACTTCCTGCGGCAAACGCGCTTCGATCTGCTTGACGCGGTTATTGACGTTCAACGCCGCCTGATCGGCATCCGCGCCGATCTCGAAGGTCACCCGGATTTCCAGCACACCGCTGGAAGCCGATGTCGAGCTCATGTACATCATGTGCTCGACACCGTTGATCTGCGATTCCAGCGGCGCCGCTACGGTCTGCTCCAGCACTTCTGCAGAAGCACCGGGATAAACCGCCCGCACCGTGACGACCGGCGGAGCAATTTCCGGATACTGGGCGATCGGCAGGGTGCGCATGGCGGCAAGGCCGGCCAGCACAATGAAAATGGACAACACTGCCGCGAAAATCGGGCGGTTGATAAAAAAGCGTGAGAGATTCATGTGCGGCTTTCCGATCAGCTGGCCGATGCGGCAGAAGGCTTGGCGGCCGGTTCCGGCGTTTGTGACGCAGGCTTGCCGAGGCTGATGGGCACACCCGGACGCAGCTTCATCAGCCCTTCAGTGATGACCTGGTCGCCCGCCTGCAACCCGCTCCGCACCACCCACATTTTTTCTTCACCCGGCCCGGCCACCCATTCCCCAACTTCGATCGGACGCGGCTCGGCGGTCAACGCACCCTGCTTGTTCCTGACCGCGACCATCACCATCTTGCCCTTGGGTCCTTCCAGCACGGCGCGTTGGGGCACGGTCAGCGCGTTGGGGCGCTCCGCGCCTTCCAGCATCACCCGCACGAACAGGCCGCTCTTGATGGCACTACCGGGGTTGGCCATGGCAGCGCGCATTTCCAGCGTTCCTGTCTGGCTGCTCACCGTGGGCGACACAAAATTGATATGCCCGATCGAGCCCAACTGGCTACCATCGCGTTGCAACAGGCGCACTTTGAACCCCTCCTTGGGCAGCACCAGCTGGCCCTCGGCGATTTCGCGCTCCATGCGCTGCCGCTCCGCGTCCGCCACGTTGAAGGTGACATACAGCGGATCCAGCTGGACCAGCGTCGTAAGCAGGCTGTCGCCGTTCACGTTGACCAGGGAGCCTTCCTGCCGCAAGGCACGCCCTGCTACCCCGTTGATGGGGGCGGTGATGCTGGCGTATTCCATGTTGAGCTGCGCCTCTTTCAGTTGCGCGCGTGCCTGCTCCAGACGCGCCTTGGCGGCCTGCGTTTCAGCGCTGGTGATCTGCGCGGAAGAACTGGCATCGTCCGCCTCCTTGCGGCTGATGGCATGCGCCTCCGCCAGTGTGGCCATGCGTTCCCGCTCACGAGCCGCCTGCGCGGCAGAGGCTTCGGCGCGGGCAATATCAGCCTCGGCCGTCACCACCGCCGCTTTGGCGGAGCCCACCGCCAGCGCCAGCGGGCGGGCATCCAGCTGGAATAACGGCTGACCGGCCTGCACCAGCTTGCCTTCGTCATATAGACGCTTTTCCACGTGCCCCGTCACTCGCGCCCGCACTTCCACTTCGCGCGAACCCAGAGTCTGTCCGATATATTCGTAGCTGACGGGTACTTTGGCCTGCCGCACCTCCGTCACTGCCACTTCAGGCGGCGGCATATGCGCCATCGGGCCACCCGCGCCTTCTTTTGGTGATTTTGAGCATGCAACCAAACCGATCATCAACATAACGGCAAGAGCATTTCTCACGTTCAACAGCGATGAAGTTTGCGCGAAGGTAGCCATGCGATATTCCTTGAGTCATTGCTACGCCAATTCGTTGGCGTACAAAACGTCGCCCGATAGAGTAGGAGGCGATCAAAACAGCTGGCATGATACATACATTCATGAGTGTATGTAAATGGATTTTATGTTACTATTTGCCTGTTATTCAAAGATGGTCTCTCCGGAGCATTAGCTGCATGGCCCGCAAAACCAAAGAAGAGGCGCTGGAAACCCGCAATCGCATCCTCGATGCCGCTGAAGTTGTTTTTCAGCGGAATGGCGTTTCACGCACCTCGCTGGCCGATATTGCCAGCGAGGCCAATGTCACACGCGGCGCCATCTATTGGCATTTCGAGCACAAGGTCGATCTTTACGACGCGATGATCCAGCGCATCATCGCCCCTTTCGAACAGCGCCTTGAAGAACTGCAATCCCATCAGCACGACAACCCGATGACCTTCGTGCGTGCCTTGGTACTCTCGATTCTGCATGATCTCGTCCACAACCCACGTCATTTCCGCGTGTTTGAAATCGCTTGGCACAAGTGCGAATACGTCGGGGAAATGGCCAAGATCCGTGACCAGCACATGGAATGCGGCCACCGTTTTCTGGATATCATGGAAAAAGCCCTGCAATTGGCACAAGAGCGCAAGTTCCTGGCCCAGAATACCGATGCCAGACAAGCCGCCGTCGGCCTGATGGCACTCATGGACGGCCTGGTGGTGAACTGGACATTGGATCCACAGTTGTTTTCGCTCGATGCCATGGCCGGGAACATCGTCGATATTTTCCTGGCGGGCTTAGGGGTACAGGCCACGTAACTCACCCTCGTGGGT